>JBDLJX010000016.1:0-38733 GCA_039714155.1 Pseudomonadota bacterium
GTCCGTAGTCGTACACCTCGATGGCAAGGAGTACGGCGGTTGTGGTGAGGCAGTCGTCGAGCGTTCGCTGGACAGTTGGCAGACGACGCCTTGATGTCTAGCCCGCATTTCTCACGGGATTGACGAGCCCTCGCTTGATCTTTGAATCCACAAGACATTTTCTTCAGTCGGAAATACACATGGTTATTCCACTTCTTCAGAAAATGCCTTGTGAATCCAAATCTCTACGCGATCATCTCGCCACCCCGTGAGAAATACGGGCTTGACTCAGGAAGCGTCCGCTTCCTGCAGTTCTCTGAGATAACGAAACAGCCGCCGGGATGCCCTTGGTGGTTGTTTTTCGTTGTGCTCCTTGCGCGCCTGCCGCGCCAGTTTGCGCAGATGCTGGCGGTCAGCCTGGGGGAAATGTTCCAGTACCACGGCAAGTGCACTGTCCGCCTCGAAAATCAGTGCCTCCCGCAGGTCCTCCAGCAGGTGAAATGCCTGGTTGTGGGTGTCCTGCTGGTGTTCGCGCGCGGCGATGGCAGCCTTGATGGGTTCCGGGTCGACACCCCGCATTAGTTTGCCGATATACTGCAGTTGGCGTCGCTGGGCACCGTGGGCCATGATCTTCCTGGCGGCAAGCACGGCATCGAGCAGGCCTTCGGGCAGTGCCAGCTGTTGCAGGGTCTCGTCGCTGAAGGTCAGCAGTTCTCTGCCAAGCGCCTGCAACGCCTCCATGTCGCGCTTGCGGCGGGTCTTGCTGGGTTTTTCAGCGTGATCAGATTCAGGTTCTGACATATTCGGTGTGACTGTTTTCAGCAAGCATAGCGGTTTCAGCGGGAATTGTCCGGGCAGGGTGTGACCGGTAGAATTCCTGTCCATACAAACAAGGTGACAGGTATGAGCGAACTATCGCTGGAAAAACAGGAACCCGTACTTCCGGACCCGGCACAGTTGCAGGACATGGTACAGGATGTCATTGCCCGGGCGCAGGCCATGGGCGCCGATGAAGTGGAGGCGGGTGTCAGCGAGGACACCGGGCTGTCGGTGACGGTCCGTCTTGGTGAGACCGAGACACTCGAATTTAACCGTGATCGTGGCCTTGGCCTGACGGTGTATTTTGATCACCGCAAGGGTTCTGCCAGTACGGCTGATTTTTCTCCGGACAGTATTCGCGAGACAGTCAGGGCGGCCTGTGATATTGCCCGTTACACCAGCAAGGATGACTGCGCCGGGTTGGCGGATGCCGATCGTATGGCCACGGTGATCCCGGACCTGGACCTGTACCACCCGTGGGACCTGTCAGCCGAGCAGGCCATTGAACTGGCACGGCAATGTGAAGCCGCGGCACTCGCCGTCGATGAACGTATTGACAACTCCGAGGGGGCAACGGTTGGCAGCTATGCCGGCTTGCGCGTGTCCGGCA
Source organism: Pseudomonadota bacterium (assembly GCA_039714155.1). GTDB lineage: Bacteria > Pseudomonadota > Gammaproteobacteria > UBA9214 > UBA9214 > SZUA-186. Next base: position 1,409 of record JBDLJX010000016.1, read on the forward strand.
ACAGTCACGGTTTCATGGGCGGTTACCACAGCACGCGGCATAACCTTGGTTGTGCCGTAATTGCGAAGCAGGACGATGAGATGCAGCGTGATTACTGGAATGTCTCCGCCCGTGACAGCGACGATCTCGACAGTCCTGCAGTGGTTGGCCACAAGGCCGGTGAACGCACGCTGCGGCGACTTGGCGCCCGGAGTTTATCAACGCGACAGGCGCCGGTGATATTTGCCGCCGAAGTGGCACGTGGCCTGTTTGGCAATTTTATCGGCGCCATCAAGGGTGGCAGTCTGTACCGCAACGCATCCTTCCTGGTCGATCATGTCGGCAAACAGGTGTTTCCGGACTTCATGCACATCCATGAACAGCCATTGCTGAAGAAGGCGATCGGCAGTGCGCCATATGACAGCGAGGGGGTCGCCACGCAGGCGCGCGATATTGTCAGCGATGGCATCCTGCAGGGCTATGTGCTGGACAGTTACTCGGCGTGCAAGCTGGGTATGCAAACCACCGGTAATGCCGGCGGAGTACGAAATCTGACCATCGATCCTGGTGACAGGAATCTCGAGCAATTGTTGCGTAGTATGGATACCGGTCTGCTGGTGACCGAGACGATCGGCTTTGGTGTTAATACCGTTACCGGTGATTATTCGCGTGGTGTTGCCGGCTTCTGGGTCGAGGCTGGCGAAATCCAGTACCCGGTTGATGGAATTACTGTGGCCGGGAACATGCGGGATATGTTTATGGGGATTGTTGCAGTCGGTAATGACTTCGACCCGCGCTGGGCGACGCGTACCGGATCAGTGTTGATCGAGCAGATGATGATTGCGGGAGCGTGACAGGTGTAACCTGTACGCAGTGGAATGGCATCCCTAACGGCGCCTGCCTCCACGGTTGCTGCGGGGTTCTTCAAAATTTACCCGCAGGGGCCTGTCACCAAACGTCTTGCCGTCCAGGGCTGCGATGGCAGCCCGGGCTTCATGCCCTTCCATCTCGATAAAGCCGAAACCCTTGCATTTTCCCGAGAATACATCGGTGACCAGCTTGATAGAGCGCACCGTGCCATATTCGGAAAACAGTGCTTGTACGGCGTCTACAGTGGCATCCTGCGGCAGGTTGCCGACAAACATTTTTTTCAAGGTTGTATCCTCGCTGAAATATGGGGTTTGCGGACGCAAAAAAGAACCCCGCACGCATGCGGGGTTCTTCGTTCGTTCTGGTTTGAAAGCCGTGTCAGCCCGCAGTGACCTTGCTGGCCTGCAGACCTTTCGGTCCTTTCTCGACCTCAAAGTTCACGGTCTGGCCTTCTGCCAGGGTTTTGAAACCACCGCCTTCGATGGCTGAGAAGTGTACAAACACATCTTCACCACCATCGGACGGGGCGATAAAGCCAAAGCCCTTGGACTCATTGAACCATTTAACAGTACCTGTCGTCATGTAAATTACCTCTGGTAAATAATATAAATGTTTATTCAATCGCAAATCATGGAGGGTAATGTACAGTAGATACCACAGGGAACTTCCGAAATATCCTGAATAACATGCAACTGAGATTGATGTGACGGGCAGTGAGTTTAATTGTGATCACTTTACCGTTCACGCGGTCATCATACACCATATCCGGCAGCGATGCCCTGATTTTTATTGCCGGTGTCTTACAGCAGGAATATCGTTCCCAGTCCGAGGAAGACCATAAAGCCCACCACATCGGTGATCGTGGTCAGCAGTACCACGCCGGCATGGGCCGGATCGATGTTCATGCGGGCAAGTGTAAAGGGGATGCCGAAGCCGGCGATGGCCGCACACACCAGATTGATGAGGAGTGCTGCGGCGATGACCAGGCCAATATCCACATTCTGGAACCACAGGGTTGCCAGCAGTGCCACCACCAGTGCCCAGACAATGCCGTTCAACGCGGTGACGGCAAGTTCCTTGTACATCAGCCAGCGGGCGTTGCTGCTGCAGACCTGTCCCAGTGCAAGTCCGCGAATGACGATGATCAGGGTCTGACTGCCGGCGATGCCACCCATGCTGGCGACAATCGGCATGAGTACGGCGAGGGCTACGACCTGTTGCAGCGTCACCTGGAACAGGCCGATGACCCATGAAGCGATAAAGGCGGTAAACAGGTTGATTCCAAGCCACAGGGCGCGACGCCGGGCGCTGGCGATGACCGGTGCGAAGGTGTCATCTTCCTCGTCAAGGCCTGCCATACTCAGTAGCGAGTGTTCGGCATCGTCACGGATGACGTCAACGACGTCATCGATGGTGATACGGCCGAGCAGTTTGCCGTTCTCGTCGATGACCGGCGCCGACACCAGGTCGCGGTCCTCGAACAGGCGGGCGACCTCATCATCGGGCATGTCACTGTTGATGGCCTGCACGTCGCGGTGCATGACCCTGGCAACAAAGATCTCTGGATCATTGGTGAGCAGGGTAGAAAGCGGCAGGGTGCCCTGGTATTTGTCATCACGATCGACGACGAACAGGGTGTCGGTCATTTCCGGCACGTCCGGGTGCAGCCGCAGGTAACGCAGTACCACATCGAGGGTGACATCCGCCCGTACCGTGACGGCGTCGACATTCATCAGACCGCCGGCAGTGTCCTTGGCGAAGTGCAGCACGGCCTCCAGTCGGCCGCGGTTCTGCATATCCATGGAGCGCAGAACCTCGTGGATAACTGCCTGCGGCAGGTCCATGATGAGGTCGGCCAGGTCGTCGGTATCAAGGCCTTCAGTAGCTGCGACCAGTTGCTCGTTCTCCATCTTGCTGATCAGTCCGGCACGCACCTCGTCGTTGACTTCGAGCAGGATCTCGCCGCGGTCACCTGGATCGACAAGTTCCCAGAGAATCTCACGTGGCCCCTGCGGGAAGGACTCGAGCAGGTCGGCAATCTCGGCGCTGTGCAGGCTGGCAAATATCTGCTGAATGCTGCTCGCGGCACCGGTTTCCACTGCCTCGGTGAGGAGTTCCAGCCGGCTGCTGGTGGTCCGGGCTTCTGCTGATTCAGTCATGTCTGGGGTGTACGTGGTCGTCCGTCTGCGCCATGCAAAACTGTGCGCAGTGTAACAGCCTGTCAGGTTTTTTGGTTAGTCTGTCCGTGCCTTGGCCCGCATTTCTCACCACGATGACGAGCCCTCGCTTGATCTTTGAATCCACAACGGATTTTCTTCAGTCGGAAATACAGTCCGTATTCCGCTCCTTCAGAAAATCCGCTGTGAATCCAAATCTCTGCGCGATCATCTCGTCCCGCGGTGAGAAGTGCGGGCCAAGCTGGTATCAGGACAGGGATTCGTTGAGGGCTTCGATGCGGGCCAACACGCTGGCCGGGTCATTGCATGCCAGCAGCTCGTCAACTTTCGGTATGAGTTCCTGAATGGAGCTCTGGTTGATTACGCGCTTGACTTCCTGCAGTGCCGTGTGGTGCATGCTGAATTCAGCCAGTCCCATACCGAGCAGCAGACGCGTATAGCGTGGATCACCGGCCATTTCACCACACATGCCGACCGGTATGCCACGCTCGAGACCGGCATCGATCACCATCTTGATCAATCGCAGGACCGCCGGGTGCAGCGGGTCGTAGAGGTAGTTCACTTCATCATCAACACGGTCGATCGCCAGTGTGTACTGGATCAGGTCATTGGTGCCGATGGACAGGAAATCCAGCTTGCCGGCGAAGGCGGTGGCCGACAGTGCGGCGGCCGGAACCTCGATCATGCCGCCGACCGGCATGGCCGGGTCGAAGGCATGGCCTTCGTGCTCCAGATGGTTGCGGGTCTCGCTGACCAGCTGCAGGACCTGATCGAGTTCACTCATATTACACAGCATCGGGACCATCATGCGCACCGGTCCGTAGGCCGAGGCACGCAGGATCGCGCGTAACTGCGGGCAGAACAGGTCGTGGTTCTTCAGGCACAGGCGAATGGCGCGCAGTCCCAGTGCCGGGTTGTTTACAGTACGCGTACCGGCGCCGTCGACCTGTTTGTCCGCGCCCATGTCGAGTGTGCGGATCGTCAGGGGCTTGTCCATGAGTGCATCGATAACGGCGGTATAGTAACGGTATTGCTCGTCCTCGTTGGGCGGCTGCTGGCGGTTCATGAACAGGAACTCGGTGCGATACAGACCGACACCGCTGCTGCGTTCACGGCTGACGGCGTCGATGTCTTCCGGCAGTTCGATATTGGTCATGAGTGTCACCGGCGTCTCGTCCAGTGACACGGCCGGTGTGGTTGCCAGACTGGCCAGTTCGGCGCGGTGCTGTGCTTCCTGCGCCATGCGTTCACGGTAGTAGGCGATGATGGCCGGATCCGGGTCGGCAATCAGCACGCCTTGCTGGCCGTCGAGGATGATCTCTTCGCCGTCGTCGATATAGTGCTGGATGCTGTGCATGCCGACCACGGCCGGCAGCTGCACACTGCGGGCGAGGATGGCCGTGTGTGACAGCGGACCACCGTATTCGGTGGCGAAGGCCGCAGCCCCCTGGTTGTCGAGCATCACCATCTCGGCCGGGTTGAGGTCATCAGACAGCACGATGGTGCCTTGCAGACTGTCTTCCGGGTGTGGTTCACCGTTGGCGCTCGCCTGCAGGATGCGATGAATACGGTTGATCACGTGGTCGACATCATCACGGCGGGTGCGCAGGTAGGCATCGTCCATTTGATCGAAGACATCGGCAATGGCATCACGCTGCAGTTTCAGCGCCCATTCAGCGTTGCAGTGACGTTCGCGGATCAGCTCCACCGGAGTCGTTACCAGGGTAGCATCGTCCAGCATCAACAGGTGGGTGTCGATGAAGGCGGAAATATCGGCACGTGTGCCTGCCGGGATACGGTCGCGTATGGAGTTCAGTTGCAGGCGCGCAGTTTCCACGGCATTCAGGAAACGGCTGACTTCATCCTCGATGAAGTCGGGCGGGATGGCAGACTCCAGAACCTCGATCACCCCGCGCCGGATGATGTGGGCCTTGCCGATGGCAACACCGCGTGAAACGCCGATTCCTGCAAGCATGAGGCTCATGGCTGTATGCCTTCCTCCGCCAGTCGTTTACACGTTATCCGTAGTTAGTGTCCGTACAGATAGAATAACTCTCGCCAAGACGCAACGGTCGAAAAGTTATAAGTTATTGTTATTAAATCCTTTCCTGGCGTCCTGGCGAGAGAAATACTGATGTTTATGGACGGGCACTGGTTACTCTTTCTCGCCGAAGCGGTCCTGTACCAGTTCTTCCAGTGATGCGCTGGCTTCGTTCTCGTCCACGCCGTCTGCAGAAATGATGATATTGGTGCCCTGCGATGCAGCCAGCATCATGACGCCCATAATGCTTTTGCCGTTAACGGTCTGGCCGTCCCTGGAAATGTCGATGTCGCTGGAGAATGACGAGGCCAGGGTAACGAACTTGGCCGCGGCCCGGGCGTGCATTCCCAGCTTGTTTACGATGGTAATTTCTTTTTTCAACATCTCAGGAGGCCTGTTTTTTTTTTGTCATCGTGACACCATCACGGCCGCCACTTGCTGCCTTGCTGGCAACTTCATCCAGTGGCAGGGTGCGGTAGTTCAGTGCCCGGACCAGCATCGGCAGGTTAACGCCGGATATGACCACGACGTTGTGGTGATCGGGCAGGCGTGTGGCGATATTACTCGGGGTGCTGCCATATAAATCGGTCATAACCAGTACGCCATTGCCCTGGTCAAATTGCCGGCACTGCCCGAGAGCCTGTTCAAATACCGTATCCGGGTTGCTGTCGCCGGGTACCTCAATTGCGCTGGTCAGTTCCGGTTGCGCCGAAAGGATGCCGGCAGCCGCCGCCAGCAGGCTGCTGCCCACGTCAGTATGTGTAATCAGCAAGATCCCGACGCTCATTCCAGTTCCCTGTGACGTTTTACAATGGTCCCGAAACGGTCACCAAGGCCGGCAACGATGCGTTCGACCAGGTAGACCGAGCGGTGTTGTCCGCCGGTGCAACCAATGGCAACGCTCAGATAACTGCGGTTATCCGTGTTGTAGCGGGGCACCCAGTTGGCCAGAAACGTTTCAATATGATCGCATAATTCATGCACCATGGGTTCCCGGTCCAGGAATTCAATGACATCCCTGTCCAGCCCGGTTTGCCGACGTAGTGCCGGTTCCCAGTGCGGATTGGGCAGGCAGCGGGCATCGAAGACGATGTCGGCATCGACCGGAATGCCGTGCTTGTAACCAAATGACCGCAGCACCAGCGACAGCCCGGTGGGTTCGCCGCTGCCGATGCATTCGCGTACCAGTTCGCGTAGCTGGTGGACATTGGTGTGACTGGTATCGATAAACAGGTCGGCATTGCCGGCAATCGGTGCCAGCAGGGCACGTTCCATTTCAATGGCATCTGCCAGTGGTGTCTCGGTGCCGGACAGCGGGTGCTTGCGGCGTGTCTCGCTGAAACGTTTCAGCAGCGTCTCGTTCTCGGCCTTCAGGAACAGGGTGCGGCAATGTATACCACGCTTGCTGCAGCTCTCGATGAAGGCCGGGAAGTGCTGTATCTGGTCGGCATGGTTGCGGGCGTCGATACCGGCGGCGATATCGTTGACGTTACCGAAGTTGTGACCACTGAATTCCTGTGACAGGGCATCCAGCAGGCCGACCGGGAGATTGTCAATACAGTAGTAGCCCATGTCCTCCAGCGTGTGCAGTGCCACACTCTTGCCGGACCCTGACAGGCCGCTGATAATGACGAGGTTCATTGACGGGCGTTTTCGAGACGTCGCTTCTGACGCTCGATGAATGCCTTGCTGGCATCGTAACCTTTGGTAAACAGAATATGGTTGCGGACGGCGGCTTCCACCAGTACCGACAGGTTTCTGCCAGGACCGACGGGCAGGGTAATTTCCGGAATATCGACATCCAGGATAGTGCGGTTGCGCCTGCTGCCGTACAGCCGGTCCATCCTGGCGGCTTCCCCCATGTCCTGCAGAACAATAATCAGGCGCAGGTTGCGGTTGTTCTTGATGGCACTGGCGCCGAACATGGCGCGGACATTGAGGATACCCAGGCCACGGACCTCGAGGAAGTCCTGCAGCATTTCCGGACAGGTACCATTGATAATGTCCGGTGCCAGACGGGCGAACTCGGTCGCGTCATCGGCGATCAGCCGGTGGCCGCGAGTCAGCAGCTCCAGTGCGAGTTCGCTTTTACCGATGCTGGACTCACCGGTTATGAGAACGCCGGTGCCCATGACCTCCATGAACACCCCGTGCAGGGTCAGTTTCTCGGCAAAGCGGTTGCTGAGAAAGTACTGCAGGTTGCGGATGGTCTCCTGGCTGGGCGGTATTGCCGACAGGATCGGGATGTTGCTGTTGGTGGCAGCGGTCTTGACGTCGTCTGGCGCCGGCAGCTTGTTGGCGATGATGATGAGAGTGGACTGGCCGGAGAACAGGTGGCTGATGGCGTCCTTGCGGGAGTTCTTCTTCAGGTGGTCGAGGTAGTCCAGTTCCTTGTTCCCCAGCACCTGGATGTAATGCGGGTTGATCAGGTTGAGTTGGCCGACCAGCGAAATCTCCGCTGAGGCATCTTTGGACGAGTGAATGATTTTACTGCTGTACTGCTGGCCGCTTATCCATTGCAGGCCCAGTTTCTCCTGTAATGCCTCATACAGTGACTGGATATCGAGCGATGTGCTCATGCAGGAATTTGCTGTACGTCCCGCCGGTTGATCAACAGTTGCATGAGACAGTCCTTGTCCTTGCAGTTGCGCACCCCGGTACAGAATTCCTCATCACTGAATAGTTCAGCGATGGTAGACAGTACTTGCAGATGTTCCTCGGTGGAGTCTTCCGGCACCAGCAGGGCAAATGCCAGGTCTACCGGCTTGCCGTCAGTGGCATCGAACTCGACAGCCTCGTCGAGGCGGATGAAAGCGCACACCGGATTTTCCAGTGAGGCCATGCGGCCGTGCGGGATAGCGACGCCCTTGCCAAGCCCGGTGCTGCCGAGTTTTTCACGATTGATCAGGCTGTCAAAGATCTCATGGGCACTGATCTGCGGCAGGTCAACGGCCAGCAGTTCACTGACAACTTCCAGCAGGCGCTTCTTGCTGGCGACCTCCGGGCAGCAGAGTACGTGGTCCTGATCGATAAGCTGGTTGATGTTCATTGTGTATAAATCTGTTCCGGATGTTGATTGTCAGACCTGGTTCTTGATCGATCCTTCACTGCGGTGATGGTCGGTCATTTTTTCCTTGTGTTTCTTGACCTGGCGGTCGAGCTTGTCAGTCAGCGAATCGATGGCTGCGTACATGTCTTCCTCGGTGGCATCGGCAAACAGCTTGCCGCCACTGACATGCATGGTGGCCTCGGCCTTGTGACGAAGTTTTTCGACGCTGAGAATGACGTGAATATTGGTAACGTGATCAAAATGGCGCTCCAGGCGTTCCATTTTGCTGTTGACGTAGTCACGCAGGGGTTCGGTGACATCGACATGATGTCCGGTCAGATCAATTTGCATTATGACACTCCTTCTTGTAGGGCCTATGCCAGGCGTTTACGTTCATTCGACGGGGCGATGGACATGGCTTCGCGGTACTTGGCGATGGTGCGCCGTGCGACCTTGATGCCCTGATCGGCGAGAATCGCCGCCATTTTGCTGTCACTCAGCGGCTTGACGGGGTTTTCGGCGGCAACCAGCTTCTTGATGATGGCGCGAATTGCCGTAGCCGAACATTCACCGCCGGTCTCGGTGCTGACGTGACTGGAAAAGAAATACTTGAATTCATATATACCGCGCGGTGTGTGCATGTACTTGCGCGTGGTAACGCGCGAGATGGTGGATTCATGCATTTCCACTTCCTCGGCGATACTGCGCAGCACCATTGGTTTCATGGCTTCCTCGCCATATTCAAAGAAGGCATGCTGACGCATGATGATGCTGTTGGCAACCTTGAGCAGGGTTTCATGCCGGCTCTGCATGCTCTTCAGGAACCAGCGGGCTTCCTGCAGGTTATCACGCATATAGTTGTTGTCACGCGTGTTGGTGGCGCGTTTTACCATGTTTGCATACAGCGAGTTGATGCGCAGTTTCGGGATGGCGTCGGAATTCAGTTCGACCCGCCACTTGCCACGGTCCTTGAAAACAAACACGTCCGGGATGATGTACTCCGGCTCCATGGTGCTGAACAGGGAGCCCGGCCGCGGGTTGAGTGACTGGATCAGGTGGACCACGTGTTGCAGATCGTCCCTGGTCAGTTTCATGCGCCTGCACAGGGTATTGTAGTCACGGCTGGCCAGCAGGTTGAGGTGGTCGCGGGTGAGGGCTCTGGCCTGTTTCAGCCAGGGTGTGCTGGCCTCACAACGAGCCAGTTGCAGCTGCAGGTTTTCCTGCAAGTCACGTGCGCCAACGCCTGCCGGGTCGAACTGCTGGATCAGGTGCAGTACAGCGTCGACTTCGTCCTGCTCGATTTCCGCATGCCGGGACAGCAGTTCCTGGTGAATTTCACTGCTGTCCTGGGTCAGGTAACCGTCATCGTCAATGGTATCGATCAGGGTGCTGCCGATCAGCCGGTCCGTATCGGACAGGTTGGCCATGTCCAGTTGCCAGTGCAGGTGATCATGCAGGCCTTCGCCACTGACCGTGATGGTCTCGAAGATGTCCCGCTTGTCGTCGTAGCCCGGGGCGCTGAGGATTGTCTGGCCGGTATCGTAAATATCATCCCAGTTGCTGTCGGTCGGCAGCTCTTCCGGAATGGTGTCGGTGTTTTCGGCAGTTACCGTGGACTCGATATCAGTACCGTTCAGACCCTCGTCGTTACCCGCCGCGGTTTCCGGAGACTCGGTCTGCTCGTGCCCATCCTCGTCCTGCTCCAGCATCGGGTTGGAGTCGAGTATGGTCTGGATCTCGGATTGCAGTTCAAGGGTCGAAAGCTGCAGCAGGCGGATGGCCTGTTGTAGCTGGGGAGTCATGGTCAGTGTCTGACCAATCCTGAGCTGTAAGTTTTGCTTCATATTTGAGTGGCATGAACACGAGACAAAGCTGCTGTTGCCTCTGTATTCCAATTATAGAGCATTAACCATGCCATGTTGTAAACCTGCGTATAGGTCATCGGCTTACATCTGGAATTCCGAACCGAGGTAGACATTGCGTACTTGCTGGTCATTGAGAATGGCATCCGGCGGGCCCTCGGATATCACCTGGCCCTCGTTCAGGATATAGGCATGATCGCAAATACCCAGTGTTTCCCGAACGTTATGATCGGTAATCAGGATGCCGATGTCACGATCGCATAAATGCCTGATGATTTTCTGGATATCCAGTACCGAGATCGGGTCTACGCCGGCGAACGGCTCATCCAGCAGGATAAAACGTGGTTCCGCGGCCAGTGCACGGGCAATCTCGACCCGCCGGCGCTCACCACCGGACAGGCTGGCGGCCTTCTGGTCACGCAAGTGACCGATATGCAGTTCGTGCAGCAGTGAATCGAGGATGTCTTCGCGCTGTTGCCGGTTCAGACCCTTGCGGATTTCCAGCACGGCCAGAATATTGTCGGCGGCAGACAGTTTCCGGAACACCGAGGCCTCCTGTGGCAGGTAACCGAGGCCGTGACGGGCACGGATATGCATCGGCTGGCCGGTGATATCGGTGTCATCCAGCATGATGTTGCCTTCGCCGCAGGGGATCAGTCCGACAATCATGTAAAAGCAGGTGGTCTTGCCGGCGCCGTTCGGGCCGAGCAGGCCGGCAACCTCGCCGGTCTTGACCGACAGGGACACATCGTTGACCACGCGGCGTGCACCGAAACGTTTACTGAGCTGGTGTGTGGCCAGTATGCTCACGGGGCTGCCGGCTCCGCGTCGTCCTGCGATGGTGATTTGGGTGGCAGGGTGATATATACGCGACTGCCGGTACCGGTATCGCCGCCGGCGTTAACCGTATTGTTGCCAACGTGGTAGATTATCCGGTCACTGCGGAAGTCATTGCCTTCGGCATCCCGGACGCGTGCCTCGCCAAGCAGGATGATGCGTTCATCACTCGCGTGGTATTCCATGCGCGAGGCGGTGGCGTGCATGTCCTTGTCCTTGCCTTCCGGGCGCTGCACGAAGGTGGCCGGGCTGCCGTTGATCTCGGCCCGGTCGATACTGCCATCCACAACATACACAGTCATGATGTCGCCGCGCAGGTGCATCGTGCCCTGGCGCAGGTGGACATTGCCGGTGAATATATTGATACCTTTCTGCTCATCAAGATCCGCCTTGTCGGATTCGAGGTGAATCGGCTGGTCGCGGTCAGAGTCCAGTGCGGTGACGATCAGCGGCATACACAGCAGTACCGTGGCGGCGCAGGGGGCGATGAAACTAGCCGGAAACATCGAAACGTCCACGTACCCTGGAATGCAGTTCCAGCTGGTTGGTCGTGAAGTCGGCACGCATGCCGACGCCCTCGATCATGTAACGGCCGGATTCAATGACTGCCCTGTGTTCTGTTTCCGCCAATTGCTTCTCGGGTTTAACGAGGAGATCGCGGGTATGAATGACAAGCTCTTGATCTTCCTCTGTTTCCATGCGTTTTATATGGACCTCGCCAAGCAGTTTGATGGTTGCACCGGAGTCGGCAAGCCGGCTGGTGTCGGACTCGATATGCCACTGCGGCCGTGCTTGCCGAAAGATATCCATGACAGGCCGGGTCAGCTGGAAATGATCATCACCGGGGTAGTGGTACATGCTGTCGGCCTTGATACGGTAATGCAGGGTGCCGACTGCATTCATAACCTCAAGGTCCATGCCCCGGGTAAACATGTCATGTCCATGTTCGGAAATGGCGGTGGTGCTTGTATAGGCGTCCTGGTTCTGCAATAGCCAGCCGGTCAGCGTTGCGCAGATGATCAGGCCAACAAGGATGGCTGCCCGGGTGCCGTTCAAAGGTACTTGCTCATCTCGTCGTCGAGTACGCCGTGTGCTTCCATGATCATTTCACAGACATCGCGGGCGGCGCCACGGCCCCCGGGGCTGGGGGTTTGCCAGTGACTGTGCTGACGGACCAGCGGGTGGGCATCCTGTACCGCTATTGCCAGACCGACCCGGCGCATGACCGGCAGGTCGACCACGTCGTCACCAACATAGGCCGTTGCTTCGGCGCTGACGCCGAGTTCACCAAGCAACTCCTCGAATGCCGGCAGCTTGTGCAGCTTGCCCTGGTAGACATGGGTGACGCCGAGGTTCTGCATGCGGTGCTCGACGACTTTCGAAGTGCGGCCGGTAATAATGGCGATCTCGACGCCGTGGCTCTTCAGCATCTTGATGCCGTGACCGTCGCGGGAATTGAAGGCCTTGTATTCCTGGCCGTCATCGCCGAGAAACAGGCTGCCATCCGTCAGGACGCCGTCGACATCAAAAACCACCAGGCGGGTGCGGGCGGCCTTCTCGAGTATATCTTTCATTGTTACCGATTTCCTTCAGACGACGCCTGCGCGCAGCAGATCGTGCATGTTGAGTGCGCCAACCAGTTCGTTGTTTTCGTTGATGACGGGGAGGGCGTTGATCTTGGTACTGTCCATGATTTGCAGCGCTTCGGCCGCCAGCATGCCGGGTTGCACCGTCTTGCAATCAGCGGTCATGACCTCACTGATGGTGGCTACATGCACATCGATCATGTGATCGACCGCGCGTCTAAGGTCACCATCGGTAAATACGCCGGCCAGTTTGCCGTCATCATTGACGACGACTGTCATACCCAGGCCTTTCTGGGTCATTTCCACCAGTGCATTGCTGAGCATGGTGTCCGGGTGGACCTTCGGGATGGTCTCGCCGGTATGCATGATGTCATCGATCAGCAGCAGCAGGCGGCGGCCGAGCGATCCACCGGGGTGTGAACGGGCAAAGTCTTCCTCGGTAAAACCGCGTGACTCCAGCAGCGATATCGCGAGTGCGTCCCCCATGGCCAGCGCAGCCGTGGTGCTGGCGGTCGGCGCGAGGTCCAGCGGGCAGGCCTCCTTGGCCACACAGACGTTGATATTGGCGTCGGCCTCCAGGGCGAGTGTCGATTCGGGATTGCCGGTCATGGCAATCAGGGGAACGTGCAGGCGCTTGATGATCGGCAGGATGGTGATGATTTCGCCGGTCTCGCCGGAGTTCGACAGTGCCAGTACCACATCGCTGGCGGTGATCATGCCGAGGTCACCGTGGCTGGCTTCGCCGGGGTGTACGAAGAACGCCGGGGTGCCGGTACTCGCCAGGGTGGCGGCAATCTTGCCGGCAATGTGGCCTGACTTGCCCATCCCGGTCACGACTACGCGGCCCTTGCAGTCGAGCATCAGGCGGCAGGCCTGGACAAAGGCCGGGCCGCGGATGGTATCGGCGAGCCGGCTGATGGCCTCGGCCTCGGTGTTAATGACAGCGAGGCCAAGTTCCTGAAGTTTTTCATCATTCATGGGTATGGAAATCAGATTCGTCCGCTGACGGAAAAGTATAACAGGGTCTGGTAGGCAAGATAGATGCCCAGCAGCAACGCACCCTCCAGCCGGTTGATGCGCCCGGGACCGCGGAAACCGATGGCCATGGCAGTCAGCATGACTGTCAGCAGCAGCATCACCGGGAAATCACGGCCCAGGACATCGGCATCAATGGGGCCGGGTGCAATAATGCCGGGCAAGCCGAGGACCGCCAGCATATTGAACATGTTGGAGCCGATGATATTGCCGATGGCGATGTCATGTTCGTTCTTCAGGGCGCTCATCACGGAGGCCGCCAGTTCCGGCAGGCTGGTGCCAAGGGCGACGATCGTCAGGCCGATAATCAGGTCGCTGATGCCGAGGGTCTGTGCGACAGAGACCGCGCCCCAGACCAGCAGGCGGGAACTGATCAGCAGCAGTAGCGAGCCGGCCAGTAGCCACAGGATGGCGCGTGACAGCGGCATGCCGGTCTTGATTTCCTCGCTGTACTCGGTGTCGATCGGGTCGTGTTCGCCTTTTGAGCGGATGCCGATCCGGGTAATCCAGGCAAGCATCGCGACCAGGCCGCTCAGCAGGATGGCGCCATCCATGAAGTCGAGGGTGCTGTCCATAATCAGCAGCCAGGTGACCACCATGACGCCGATCAGCACCGGTAATTCGCGGCGCACGATGCCGGATTTTACCGCCAGCGGCGTGATGATGGCCGTGACGCCAAGTACCAGACCGATATTGATGATGTTGGAACCAATGGCGTTACCGATGGCCAGACCGGGGTTGCCCTGCAAAGCCGCCATGGTGGAGACGAGGATTTCGGGCGCCGAGGTGCCGAAACTGACGATGGTCAGGCCGATGATCAGCGGCGATACATTCAGGTTGAAGGCCACGGCGGCCGCGCCCGTGACGAAGCGGTCGGCACTCCAGGCCAGCAGGATGAAACCGCCCGCAATCGCAAGTAATTCAGGCCACATGATCAGATGCCACAGGCAAACCGGGGTGTGTAACGGACAGCAGGTGGGAAATCAGGTGTTTTTTTATACATGAATGAGGTGCTTGGCCATGAACTGCTTTATCATACCCGCCGGTGCGGGGCCGTGTCCCGGTGGATGGCATTCTATATATCAGGGTACCGCCTGCGTAATCAGACATGAATAATACAGAACAGAACATGCCGGACACCGTCGTGCAACTTCGTGATGTGCATTTTTCGCATGGCGACCGCGTCATCTTTGACGGTGTTGACCTGGATATCAGGCGCGGCAAGGTCACAGCCATCATGGGGCCGAGTGGTACCGGCAAGACCACGCTGCTGAAACTGATTGGCGGGCAGCTCTGCCCGTCCTCCGGCAGTGTCATTGTCGACGGTGAAAGTGTTCCCGATATCGGTATTCGTGCGCTCTACGAACTGCGCAAGCGGATGGGCATGATGTTCCAGAGCGGCGCGCTGCTGACCGACCTGTCGGTGTTCGATAACATTGCCTTTCCCATCCGTGAACACACCCGGCTGCCCGAATCACTGGTGCGCGACCTGGTGCTGATGAAACTGCAGGCCGTTGGCCTGCGCGGCGCCGCCCGGCTGATGCCAAATGAACTGTCCGGCGGTATGGCGCGGCGGGTGGCGATGGCACGTGCCATTGCGCTGGACCCGATGATAGTCCTCTATGACGAACCCTTTACCGGCCAGGATCCGATTTCCATGGGTGTCCTGATAAAGCTGATCCGTGAACTGAATGATGCGCTGGGACTGACCAGCATCGTGGTCTCGCATGATGTCAAGGAGACCGCGAGTATCGCGGATTATGCCTACCTGTTGTCCGGCGGCAAGGTGGTCGACCAGGGCACGACGGACTCCCTGTGGAAGTCCACCTCGGCATGGTCACAGCAGTTTTTGCAGGGGCTGCCGGACGGGCCGGTCGCATTTCATTACCCGGCGCCCGGCTTCCGCGAGGATCTGTTCGGTAACGGGGGGTTGTCATAATGCTGGACCGCATTCAACAACTTGGCAGGGCGGGCCTGGATTTCTTCGAGCGCGTGGGACGTGCCCACCTGTTTCTGCTGCGCTGTCTGGCCAGCATACCGGGGGTACTGCTGCGGCCGACGCTGGTGGTGGCGCAGCTCTATTTCGTTGGCGTACTGACTCTGCTGATTATCGTGGTATCCGGGTTTTTCGTTGGCATGGTGCTTGGCCTGCAGGGCTATAATACCCTGTCCGATTTCGGCGCCGAGGAATCGCTGGGTGTCATGGTGGCGCTGGCGCTGGTGCGGGAACTGGGGCCGGTGGTGACGGCGCTGCTGTTTGCCGGCCGCGCCGGCTCGGCGCTGACCGCCGAGATCGGCCTGATGAAAGCCACCGAGCAGCTGTCGGGCATGGAGATGATGGCCGTCGACCCGATGAAGCACGTGATTGCACCGCGCTTTATTGCCGGTTTTATTTCCATGCCGCTACTCGCCGCCATCTTCAGCGCCGTGGGCGTATACGGTGGCTATTTTGTCGGTGTCGGCCTGCTGGGGGTCGATGACGGCGCCTTCTGGTCACAGATGCAGGCGAGTGTCGACGTTCACGATGACATTCTGAACGGTGTCATCAAGAGTTTTGTATTCGGCTTTGTCGCTGTCTGGATTGCGGTATTCGAAGGCTATGATACGGTGCCGACGTCGGAAGGTGTCAGCCGGGCGACCACCCGTACCGTGGTGCATACTGCGCTGGCCGTACTTGGACTGGACTTCGTACTGACGGCCTTGATGTTTGGAGACTAGTACTCCTTCAAGGTGATATTGCCATGTTCAGAGCTACCCAGATAATCCAAGACAAGGCACAGTCCGCAGGGAATGGCCAGGTCCTTTCCAAGGACTGTAACGCAGTATTGGATTATCCGGGTAGCTCCCTCCGGGCGAGCCGGGAAGCGCTCGCCCGCGGTGTTGCACCTCTTGGAAAGGGCGGGCCATTCCCTGCGAGGTGCGCCTTGCGGTCAAACGCTTCCCGACTCGCTGAACAGGGCAATATTACCTTGAAGGAGTACAAATAATGGGCAATTCCCGGGTTATTGAAATCGCCGTAGGTTTTTTTATTGTTGCCGGTATGGCGGCGCTGTTTCTGCTGGCGATGCAGGTCAGCAATCTCAGTAATATGGGGACCGGTGAGACGTACGTGATCACCGCGTCATTCGAGAATATCGGCGCACTCAAGGTGCGCTCGCCGGTGACGGTGTCCGGCGTACGGGTCGGTCGCGTGGATACGATTGATTATGACAACGAGGCCTTCGAGGCGGTGGTCTCGCTGCGTATCGAGAGTGCCTATAACAGTTTCCCGGAAGACACCTCGGCCAGCATCTTTACCGCCGGCCTGCTGGGTGAACAATATATTGCACTGGAGCCCGGCGGTTCGGAAGCTAACCTGGTTGCCGGTGACCGTATCCTGTTGACCCAGTCCGCTTTGGTGATGGAACAGATCATTGGCCAGTTTCTCTATAGTATGGCGGCGAAGGAAGGTGAATAGGCACGATTACTATGTTACATATATCGGTTAAATATCATTACTTCAGGGCAGGCCTCTTTGGCCTGCTGATCGGCTTGTGTAGTCCGATGACTGCCAATACCGAGACCGCCACCCCGGAGGCGCTGGTGCGTGACACGTCATCACGCATGCTGGTCGCGCTCAAGCAGGAGAAGGATGTTATCGAGGAGGACCAGGGCCGGCTGTATGACCTGGTGGCCGAGATTGTTCTGCCGTATTTCGATTTCCAGCGGATGAGCCGGCTGGCGCTGGGCAAGTACTGGCGCAAGGCAACGCCGGAACAGCAGCAACGGTTCGTTGAACAGTTCCGGGTGATGTTGATTCGCACTTATGGCAATGCGCTGGCCGAATACTCCGACGAGACTATCGTCTATCTGCCGGTGCTGGCGGAGCAGAATGCCAAAGTGGTAACCGTACGCACGGAAATCGAGCTGGCCGGTGGTATGCCGTTACAGATCCACTACGACATGTTCAGTTCCAGTGCCGGCTGGAAGGTTTACGACATTGCCATCAATGGCGTCAGTCTGGTCACCAATTACCGCACAACCTTCGGTAGTATCGTGCGTAAAAGCGGTATGGATGCCCTGATCAAACAGCTGGCCGCGCGTAACGGGCGGGAGAGCTGATGGCAGTGCCACAGCTGCAAGACCTTGGTGACGGCAACTGGCAACTGTCAGGTGAGTTGCTGTTCAGTAATGTCACCTCTCTGGTGAGACAACCCGATTTCCGGTCTGTCAAAGCTGATGCCATCCGTATCGACCTGGCCGGTGTCACACGGGCCGAGAGCGCCGGGCTGGCGCTGTTGCTGGAGTGGTGTCGAGCTGCAGAACAGCTCGGCAAGACCATCAGCTTTGTGAATATGCCACAGCAGATGCAATCAATCGCAGCGGTCTGCGGGCTGGGCGAAATACTGATCACGGCATAACCGTTGCCGGTATCACCATTACTGCGCATCCGCGCTATGACTTCAGGGGGCGTGTATCCATGCAGGCAAGCGAACTGGAAGCTCTGATCAAGGCCGGAATTCCGGATGCAGAGGTGACGGTCAATGGCGATGGTGATCACTTCGAGGCGATTGTTGTCAGTCAGCAATTCGAGGGTTGTTCCATGGTCGAACAACATCGGCTTGTATACCAGACGCTGGGTGACCGCATGGGCGGCGAAATTCATGCGCTGGCGTTGAAGACGCTGACACCTGACGAGCAGGGCGGCAGTCAGGCCTGAAGTAAATCCGCATGGACAAGCTTCTGATTCGTGGCAGCGGGCCACTCAAGGGTGAAATTCGCATCTCCGGCGCGAAGAATGCCGTATTGCCGATTATGGCAGCGACCTTGCTGGCAGACGGTCCGGTACGGGTACGCAATGTCCCGCACCTGCACGATGTTACCACCACCATGGAACTGCTTGGCCGGATGGGGGCCGAGTTACTGGTGGACGAAAACATGGGCATCGAGGTTGATACCTGTTCCATCCAGACGCTGAGTGCACCCTACGACCTGGTCAAGACCATGCGCTCCTCGATCCTGGTGCTGGGTCCGATGCTGTCGCGCTTCGGTCAGGCCGAGGTGTCCCTGCCGGGTGGTTGTGCCATCGGTTCACGGCCGGTCGATCTGCACATCAAGGGACTGCAGGCACTGGGCGCCGATATCGATGTAAGCAATGGCAATATCCGTGCGCGTGCCGAGCGACTGACAGGCGCCCGCCTGGTGATGGACCTGGTGACCGTCACCGGCACCGAGAACCTGATGATGGCGGCGACACTGGCAAAGGGCACTACAGTCATTGAAAATGCCGCACGCGAGCCGGAAGTGGTGGATCTGGCCAATTGCCTGATTGCCATGGGTGCGAACATTTCGGGTGCCGGCACCGATAGCATAGAAATCGAGGGCGTCGAAACACTCTCGGGCACCGATTACAGTGTGCTGCCGGACCGTATCGAAACCGGCACCTATCTGGTGGCGGCAGCGATGACCGGTGGTCATGTGCGACTCAAGCAGACCTGTCCCGACAATATGGATGCGGTACTGCAAGTGCTGGAAGAGGCCGGTGCCGGTATCACGACTGGCGAGGACTGGATCGAACTCGACATGTCCGGTCGTCGGCCACAGGCAGTCACAATTCGCACGGCACCGTATCCGGCATTCCCGACAGACATGCAGGCACAGTTTACCGCCCTGAATGCCATTGCCGAGGGTACCGGCACCATTACCGAAACCATTTTCGAAAACCGTTTTATGCACGTGCAGGAAATGCGTCGCATGGGTGCCGATATTCAGCTGGAAGGCAATACTGCCATCATCAAGGGCGTTCATTCGCTCACCGGCGCACCGGTGATGGCAACCGACCTGCGCGCCTCCGCCGGCCTGGTGCTGGCCGGTCTGGTTGCCGCTGGCGATACTGTTGTCGATCGCATCTATCACCTTGACCGGGGCTATGAGTGCATCGAGGAAAAGCTCGCCCAGGTTGGCGCGGATATCAGCCGCATTCATTGATTCACCATCTAGTTGCCGTACCGGCGCTTGCCGCTTGTAAATTACCGCTTTGTGTCTGAAACTTGCTCCCCTATGAATAATGTATTGACCATCGCCCTGTCGAAGGGGCGCATCTTCAGGGAGACCCTGCCGTTACTGCAGCAGGCGGGGATCGAGCCGCGTGACGATCCGGAAACCAGCCGCAAGCTGGTGCTGGGTACCAATCAGGATGACGTCAAGCTTGTCATCATCCGCGCCACCGATGTGCCGACCTATGTGGAATACGGTGCTGCCGATGTTGGTGTGGCGGGCAAGGATGTGCTGATGGAGCATGGTGGCAACGGCCTGTATGAACCGCTCGATCTTGGTATCGCCAAATGCCGGTTGATGGTGGCGGGGCCGGAGTCAGCGCCGGCGGCAAACAATAACCGGCGACTGCGGATTGCCACCAAGTATGTACAGAGTACCCGCCGTTATTACGCCGACCGGCGTGAACAGGTCGAAATCATCAAACTGTACGGTTCCATGGAACTGGCGCCGCTGGTTGGTCTGGCTGACCGTATTGTCGACGTGGTCGATACCGGCAACACCCTGAAGGCCAATGGCCTGGTGCCGCTGGAACACATTGCCGACATCAGTTCGCGGCTGGTGGTCAACAAGGCTGCCATGAAAATGAAACATGCACGCATCACACAACTGCTGGCAGATCTGAAAACAGCCTGCAGTGCATGAATCAGTTTTCACCGCAAACTATGCAGGTCGGATTGGCGAAGCGAAATCCGACATGGTACCAGGGAGAACGTAAGTAAGCCGACATGCTCATCCGTGGGACACCGTAAATACGTCCCTGCAGGCTTGACGGCAGCGTCCCTGCTGCCGACACTCACGGATAATCCTGTCGCCTGACTAATGAACTCATTAGTAATTGTCGGGTTACGGCCTTGCAGCCTGACCCGAACTGTGGATTTCATCTCAGTGAAGAATCATGACTGACATAAAACGACTCAATAGCCAGGGTCCCGGTTTCCGGGACTCACTGGAGCAGTTACTGACCCGCGAGGCCGAGGCGGACCGCCAGGTCGAGACTGCGGTAAAGGAAATTATTGCAGCCGTGCGCGAGCAGGGTGATACAGCGGTGCTGGAATTCACCCGGCGCTTTGATAACTGGTCAGCCGGCAGTGCGGTGCAACTGGAAGTATCGCAGGAACGTTGTAGCCAGGCGCTGGCGGCGATCGAGCCGGCGCAACGTGCTGCACTGGAACGTGCCGCCGAACGCATCCGCAGTTACGCGGAACACCAGAAACTGGGGTCCTGGTCGTATACCGAGGCGGATGGCACCCTGCTCGGCCAGCAGGTCACGGCCATGGACCGCGTTGGCCTGTACGTGCCGGGTGGCAAGGCGGCCTATCCGTCGTCGGTGCTGATGAATGCTATCCCGGCACGGGTGGCCGGGGTGTCCGAACTGATCATGGTGACGCCAACGCCAGGTGGCAAACTCAATGATATTGTATTGGCGGCAGCGGCAATTGCCGGTGTCGACCGGGTATTTGCCATTGGTGGTGGCCAGGCAGTGGCGGCCCTGGCCTATGGTACGGAGACCATTCCTGCCGTCGACAAGATCGTCGGGCCGGGTAATGCCTATGTGGCGGAAGCCAAGCGCATGGTATTCGGCAAGGTCGGCATCGACATGATCGCCGGGCCGTCCGAGATCCTGGTGATCTGTGATGGTCAGACGGATCCTGACTGGATCGCTGTGGACCTGTTTTCCCAGGCCGAGCATGATGAAGATGCCCAGTCGATCCTGGTCAGTCCCGATAGCGAATTCCTCGACCGGGTTGCCGGCAGTATCGAGCGCCTGTTGCCGGAGATGCCGCGTGCCGACGTGATCCGTGCCTCACTGGACGGGCAGGGTGCATTGATTGCGGTACGTGATCTGGACGAGGCAGTCGAAGTCGCGAACATTATTGCACCGGAACACCTGGAACTTTCCGTTGCCAACCCGCAAGCTCTGGTGATGCGTATTCGCCACGCCGGCGCCATATTCATGGGGCGTTATACGGCCGAGGTACTTGGCGACTATTGCGCCGGCCCGAACCATGTATTGCCGACCTCGCGCACGGCCCGGTTTTCCTCGCCACTGGGTGTGTACGATTTCCAGAAGCGTTCCAGCCTGATCCAGTGTTCGGCGGACGGCGCCAGCGATCTTGGCCGGACGGCGGCAGTGCTGGCGCATGGTGAAGGCCTGACGGCGCATGCGCGCTCGGCCGAGGTGCGGATAAAGGATGTAAAATAAACTCACCGCAAAGACGCAAAGAACGCAAAGAAAATCAAACAATTTTAAATGCAGTCCCTGTAGCCTTGTAGGAGCGAATTCATTCGCGATAAATCGGGTAAAATCGATACCAGCTTTCGCGACTGAAGTCGCTCCTACGACAATTATTTTGGAAATATTTTCCTTTGCGTCCTTTGCGCCTTTGCGGTGATATTATCGATTTGGTTTTCTCTGCGTCTCTGCGGTAATTGAATGTTCTATTAAAACTCTGGAAATGACTGACCTGAAAGACAAGGTTGAGCAGCTGATCCGTCCGGAAGTGCTGGCGCTCACGGCCTACCATGTGCCGGATGCCGGCGACATGATCAAGCTCGACGCCATGGAAAATCCCTGGCCGTGGCCGGAGGTGCTGGTCGAGGCGTGGCTGGAGAAACTGCAGGATACCTCCTTCAATCGTTACCCGGATGCCTCGGCAGCAGCACTGAAAACCGCTATGCGGGTCGCCATGAACGTGCCCGACCGGTCAGAGGTAATCCTTGGAAACGGTTCGGATGAGCTGATCCAGATGATTATCCAGTCGGTGGCCAGGCCCGGACAGGTCATCATGGCGCCGGAACCGACCTTCGTGATGTACCGCCAGCTCGCTGCTGTTGCCGGGCTCGAATTTGTTGGCGTGCCGTTGCTGGCGGATTTCTTGCTCGATCAGCCGGCCATGCTGGATGCGATTGGCCGGCACCAGCCCGCGGTCATCTTCCTGGCCTATCCGAATAATCCGACCGGCAACCTGCTTGATCGCGAACAGCTGCTGGAAATCCTCGCCCGTGCGCCGGGGCTGGTGGTGCTGGATGAGGCCTACGCGCCATTCACAGATGCCACCTTCATGGACGACCTGCTGAGTCACGACAACCTGCTGGTATTGCGGACGCTGTCAAAGATGGGCTTAGCCGGTCTGCGGCTTGGTCTGCTGGCCGGTGCGACTGCCTGGCTTGAACAGATCGACAAAACACGCTTGCCGTACAACATCAGTACCATTAACCAGCTCACTGGTGAGTTTGCGCTGGAATATGTCGACCTGTTCGTCGAACAGGCCGCCCGTATTCGTGAACACCGTGCCGGTCTGCTGGCCGAACTGCAAAAACTGCCGGGCCTGGAAGTGTTCCCCAGCGAGGCGAACTTTATCCTGTTCCGGGCACCGGCTGGCCGGGGGCGGGCACTGTTCGACAGCCTGAAAACACAAGGCGTACTGATCAGGAATCTGGATGGCTCGGCACCGGCATTACAGGACTGTCTGCGTGTGACGGTCGGGCAGCCGCAGGAAAACGCTGCGTTTGTCGATGCGCTTGCGGAAGCACTAGCCCGCACTTCTCTGCGCGATCATCTCGCCCCGCGGTGAGAAGTGCGGGCTAATCCGCGATTAACGAGGCTGCCGGGCGCGGGGTGACCCGCGCACTTGTCACATAGCTCTGTCCCTTGCGTATACCGCCAATGCGTATGTCGGTTTCCGGCGGTTTTTCCGAGATCAGCTTCATCGCCTGCTGGGCATCGAGTAGCTCGATACCATCGATGGAAGTGACAATATCGCCTGGCTTGATTCCGGCAGTATCAGCCGGACCATCACGCAGTACCCCGGCAATCAATACACCGTTGGTGTCTTTCATGCCGAAGGACTCGGCCAGTTGCGGTGTCAGATCCTGTGCTTCGATGCCAAGCCAGCCACGCACCACGTGACCCTGTTCAATAATCTGTTTCATGACATTCTTGGCAAGATTGACCGGGATGGCAAAGCCAATTCCCTGTGAACCACCGGAGCGGCTGTAAATGGCCGAGTTGATGCCGATCATCTCGCCGCGTGCATTGATCAGTGCACCGCCGGAATTACCCGGGTTGATGGCAGCGTCAGTTTGAATGAAGTCCTCGTAGGTGTTGATACCGAGGTGATCGCGACCGGTGGCGCTGATAATGCCGAATGTCACCGTCTGGCCGACACCAAACGGGTTGCCGATGGCCATTGCCACGTCACCGACGCGCAGACTGTTCGAGTCACCGATAACGATGGTTGGCAGATCCTCCAGCGTGATGCGCAGCACAGCAAGATCGGTTTCCGGGTCGACGCCGACTACCTCGGCAGTAGTGCTGCGGCTGTCGGCCAGCAGTACCTGGATTTCATCGGCGCCATCGATGACGTGGTTGTTCGTCAGGATATAACCCTGCGAGCTGATTATTACGCCGGAACCGAGACTGGTCTGGACTTCCTTGCGCGGTTGCCCGAGCCGGTCGCCAAAAAAGTGTCTGAAAATCGGGTCCTCCAGCAACGGATGTGCACGGCGGGTTATTACCTTGGCGGTATGCACATTGACAATCGCCGGTGCGGCTGCCTCAACGGCATCAGCATAGGAAACCGGTCCGCGCGAGTCTGCCCGATCGCTGTTCGGTGTCGCCGGCTCCGGCCTTACTTCATGGACCTCGACTATGCTGGAACCGCGTTGCAACAGATCGGGTTGTACCAGCAGGGTATACAGGAAGGCCGCCGCCAGACCGACGGTGATGGTTTGAATCAGGAACGAAAAGAATTTGCGAACTGTCATGGGTGAGATACCCTTTGCTACACATTGCAGACTGATAAAATAGCACATTCAGGAGTCTGTCGGACTCCTGCAAGGAGCCGATTACATGACAACCCTGAAGGAACTGGTTGAATACACCAACAGCCTGCTGGCCGTTGAACAGTTTCGCGACTATGCGCCCAACGGTCTGCAGATCGAGGGCAGGGCGGATATCACGTGCATTGTCAGCGGTGTGACGGCCTGCCAGGAATTGATTGAGTGCGCCATTGCTGAACAGGCCGACGCCATTATTGTGCATCATGGCTACTTCTGGAAGGGTGAAGATGCCTGTATCACCGGTATGAAACGCCGGCGGCTGGTACGCTTGCTGGAAACAGATACCAGTCTGCTGGCTTATCACCTGCCGCTGGATGCGCATGCCGAGCTGGGTAATAATGCGCAACTGGCACAGGTGCTGGGGCTGCGCCAGCAGGGCTGCTTTGGCGATGACGGCGGCATGCAACTCGGCCAGTACGGCAAGCTGGCAACGCCAATGAGTGGCGCGGCTTTCGCGGAGTACATCAGTCAATGCCTGGGCCGTACGCCTCAATACATTGCCGGCAGCAGCGAGACCATCGACAGCGTCGGCTGGTGCACCGGTGCGGCACAGTCATACATCGAGGCGGCGATCGGGCTGGGACTGGATGCCTTTATCAGTGGCGAGATCTCCGAGCAGACCGTGCATGTGGCACGCGAATGCGGTATCCATTATTTTGCCGCCGGGCACCATGCCACCGAGCGCTACGGGGTGCAGGCATTGGGCGCACACCTGGCCGGGCAGTTTGGTCTGCGGCATGTCTTTATTGACGTGGAAAACCCGGTTTGACGGCCTGCCAGGATTAATGAAATAGTTGCGTAACTGCTTTATATGTATAGAAAAATACAGATTCCCCTTGACCTTGTCGGGCAGTTGGTTCATCCTGTGCCGCCTGACGATATTCTTGTACCAAGTAAGAATATTCCGAATTAGTTAAAAACTTCCTGTCGATATCAGGTCGCCCGACAGGATGTAGGTCACAGATTTAATTAAAATTTGGAGAATACTTGTATGAGTGGCGATGATGTCAATCCAGGCCGGCGTCGATTCCTGACCGGCGCCACCACCGTCATAGGCACTGTCGGTCTCGGCTTCGCGCTAGTGCCCTTCATTTCTTCCATGCAACCCAGTGCCAAGGCGCGTGCGGCCGGCGCACCGGTCCGGGCGGATATCAGCAAGCTGGAGGCCGGCCAGATGATTCGTGTCAAATGGCGCGGCAAACCGGTCTGGATTGTCAATCGCACCGAGGCAATGCTGGCTACACTGCCGACGCTGACGGGTGAATTGAGTGATCCTGACTCCCTGGAGTCCGAACAGCCCAAATATGCAGAGAATGAAGACCGCTCCATCAGGCCGGAAATCCTGGTGCTGGTTGGTATCTGTACCCACCTCGGTTGTTCACCGACGTACCGCCCGGATGTTGCACCGGCAGACCTGGGTGCTGACTGGAAGGGCGGGTTCTTCTGTCCCTGCCACGGCTCGCGATTCGATATCGCCGGCCGTGTTTATGCGGGTGTCCCTGCACCGACAAATCTGCCGGTACCACCACACCGTTACCTGAGCGAAACGGAAATCATGATCGGTGAAGAAATGGGGGTTGCATAATGGCCGGCAATACATCTGAAAAATGGCAGGGTGGTTTACTGGGCTGGATTGATGCACGTTTCCCGCTCAGCAGTATGTGGAATGAGCATCTCGCAAAATATTACGCACCGAAAAACTTCAACTTCTGGTACTACTTCGGTTCCCTTGCCCTGCTGGTGCTGGTCATGCAGATCTTTACCGGTATCTGGCTGACCATGAACTACAAACCGGATGCCGAACTGGCGTTCAATTCCGTTGAATACATCATGCGCGATGTGAACTGGGGTTGGCTGATCCGCTACATGCATTCCACCGGGGGATCGTTTTTCTTCATTTTCGTGTACCTGCACATGTTCCGTGGCCTGATCTACGGGTCCTTCAAGAAACCGCGCGAACTCATCTGGATCTTCGGCATGATCATCTACGTCTGCCTGATGGCGGAGGCCTTCATGGGCTACCTGCTGCCCTGGGGGCAGATGTCCTACTGGGGTGCGCAGGTGATTATCTCCCTGTTCGGCGCCATCCCGGGTATCGGCGATGCACTGGCACTGTGGATTCGCGGTGACTACGTGATTGCCGATGCAACCCTGAACCGTTTCTTTGCCTTCCATGTCATTGCTGTGCCGATCGTACTGCTGGCACTGGTGGTGCTGCACCTCCTGGCCCTGCACGAGGTCGGTTCCAACAACCCGGACGGTGTCGAAATCAAGAAGACCAGGGGCGAGGACGGTAATCCGGTCGACGGTATTCCCTTCCATCCTTACTACACGGTGAAGGACATTGTCGGCGTCATCGTGTTCCTGATCTTCTTCTCCATTGTGTTGTTCTTCATGCCGGAGATGGGTGGCTGGTTCCTGGAAAAGGACAACTTCATACCGGCCGACCCGCTGAAAACACCGGAGCACATTGTGCCGTTGTGGTACTTCACGCCGTTCTATGCCATTTTGCGTGCCGTGCCGGACAAGTTCCTCGGTGTGGTTGCCATGGGCGCGGCAATTGTTGTGCTGTTCTTCCTGCCCTGGCTGGACCGCAGCCCGGTCAAGTCGATCCGTTACCGGGGCATGATCTACAAGGTCGCCATCGCTGTCTTTGTGGTCAGTTTCGTGGCGCTTGGTTACCTCGGTACACAACCGGCAACACCGGTTATGACCAACTTTGCGCGGTTTTTCAGTGTGCTCTACTTCGGGTTCTTTATCTCCCTGCTGTTCATTCCGAGTTTCGAGAAGACCAAACCGGTACCGGAAAGGGTGACATCAAAATGATGAAAAAAATCTGCATACTG
Organism: Pseudomonadota bacterium; assembly: GCA_039714155.1. Classification (GTDB taxonomy): domain Bacteria; phylum Pseudomonadota; class Gammaproteobacteria; order UBA9214; family UBA9214; genus SZUA-186. The sequence continues at coordinate 28,569 of JBDLJX010000016.1, forward strand.
CTGTTAGCACTTGCGCCTGCCTGGGTCATGGCGGCAGGTGGGTATGGCATCCATCTCGACAAGGCCAATATCGACCCGACGAACAAGGAATCCCTGCAGCGTGGTGCGCGCCTGTTCGTGAACTATTGCCTCAGTTGCCATGCAGCTGCGCTGATGCGCTACGAGCGCATAGGCAAGGACCTCGGTATCGATGAGAAGCTGGTCAGCGAGAACCTGATGTTCACCGGCGGCAGGGTCGGTGCATTGATGACCGTTGCCACATCGCCTGATGATGCCAAGGAATGGTTCGGTACCGTACCACCGGACCTGTCCGTGATCGCGCGCTCCCGTGGTGTGGACTGGCTGTACACCTACATGCGCAGTTTCTATCTTGATGACTCGAAGATAATCGGTGTCAACAACCTGGTGTTCCCCGATGTTGGTATGCCGCATGTGCTCTGGGAGTTACAGGGCTGGCAGGAAGCGGTGATCACCACGGTCAAGGACGAGAAGGGCGTTGAGCACAAGGAAGTCGACCTGGAGCTGGTCGAACCCGGCCTGATGAGCCCGAAAGAATATGATCGCGCAGTACGTGACCTGGTGAACTTTCTCGACTACATCGGTGAACCGGCAAAATACGAACGCCGCGAGCTCGGTGTCAAGGTCATCATGTTCCTGCTACTCTTCCTGGTAGTTGCCTACCTGATGAAGCGGGATTTCTGGAGAGACGTGCACTGATCCGGTTTTACCGGTTCCGGTAACGTCTCAACTCGGGAGAAAACCTTATGGCAGTGGTTGCCAATCGTCGTTCGGTAATGACGCTGTTCTCTGCGTCAACCAGTCCGGACAGTCATCGTGTCCGCGTGGTGCTGGCAGAGAAGGGCATCACGGTAGAGATTGTTGATGTCGATAGCGCCAACAAGCATGAAGATCTGATAGACCTGAATCCCTATAATACGGTGCCAACCCTCGTTGACCGGGAACTGGTGCTGTACGATTCACGCGCCATCATGGAATATCTTGATGAGCGTTTCCCGCATCCCCCGCTGATGCCGGTTGATCCGGTATCCCGTGCGCGGACCCGTCTGGCAATGTATCGCATCGAGAAGGACTGGTATGAGCTGGTGCCGGCACTCGAGTCCCGCGGCGAGAAGACTGCCAGCAACGCCCGCAAGATGCTGCGTGACAGCCTGACCGCCGGCGCCGAGGTGTTCAGTGCCAAACCGTATTTCCTCAGCGATGAATTCTCTCTGGTTGATGCTGCCATTGTTCCAATCCTGTGGCGCCTGAAATACTACAAGATCGAGTTGCCGCGCCAGGCCAGGGCGGTTAACGAATACGCGGAACGCATGTTTGCACGCGAATCATTCCAGGCCAGCCTGACCGAGCCCGAGCGGGAGATGATGGAATAAGCGGGTCTTGTTTCTGACCTTTGTATATTTCGCGAACATCGCAGCCTGGGTTGGCCCCGAAGGGGCGTAACCCGGGCTAGGCTACCGGGTTAACCGGACATTTTGACCATTTTGGTTGTTCGCCCTGTATCTTTTTTCTGTTCTCTTGTATTGTTTTCCTATGACGACGAGTCGTCCCTACCTGATCCGGGCTATCCATGAATGGATTCTGGATAACGCCATGACTCCCTACCTGCTCGTCGATATCGAAGGCGAGGGTGTGAATGTGCCGCGCCAGCATGGCCAGAACGGCAAGATTGTGCTGAATATCAGCCCCCAGGCGGTTGAAGGCCTGATTCTCGGGAATGATGCGATCGGCTTTCATGCCCGTTTCGGTGGCATATCAACGGATGTCTATGTGCCAGCTGCAGCAGTGCTGGCCATCTATGCCAAGGAAAATGGTCGTGGCATGGTCTTCAACGAAGACGATGAAGATGATCCGGCACCGCCGGAAGACACCGGTACCGGCAAGCGCCCGAGTCTGAAGGTGGTGAAGTAACAGCCCGGCAGCTAGCCCGCATTTTGGCGCACCGGTTCCAGTCGCAGTTGCGTGCGGGGCAGGCCGGCGCCATGCAGGTAGGTTTCCATCGCATCCAGTAACGGTCCCGGGGCACACACATAGAAGTCGTTACTCGCGAGGCTGTCAAAATCTCCCGCAATCCCCGGTAGCAGGCCTTCAACCGGGGTCCTGTCATCGGTTGCCAGCGCGGTGTAATGGAAGTTATCCAGTGCATCATCCCAGGAACGGCAGAGGTTACCGAGGTAGTGGCTGTTACCGGCCGTGGTGATCCAGTAGAGATGAATGTCCTCGGCGATGTCCAGCGCCATGGCATGTTCGATCAGACTTTTTATCGGGCCAAAGCCGGCATTGACGGCAATGAATACCAGTGAGTGGGGCGAATCCTCGTTGAGTATGAAGTTACCACTCGGCCCGCGAATGGCAATGGTGCCATTTTGCCGGGTGCTGGCCAGTTGTTCGGCAAACGGGTTGCCCGCTATTGCCGGGACATGAAACTGCAGGTTCATGTCATCACAGGGGCAACTGGCAATGGCGCAGTCCTGTTTTACTCCGTTATCGAGCTCCAGTAACAGGTACTGGCCGGCCAGAAAGCGCAGGCGGCTGGTGCGGGGTGTCCTGGCATGCAGGATGATAACGCGGTCGTCCGGTCGGTCGATCTTCTTTATCCGGACATCGATTTCCTGGTCCGGAATATCCTGTGATCCGAGTGCCTCATCCGCCTCCAGTACCACGTCGGTGACGGCGGTATTGGAGCAGGTGAGGATATAACCAAGGCCTTTCTCCGTCTCGGTGAGTGCATAATCATGAGGCTGGATTTTTTTGACCTGACCGGACACGACCCGTGCCTTGCACAGGCCGCAGTTACCACTGCTGCAGCCGTAATTGAGTGCCAGGCCGCCGCGCAGACCAGCCTCGAGGATCGAGTCCGAGCCCTCGATGAAAAATTCGTGCCCGCTGGGCAGTAGGCGTACCTGTGCCGCCATGACCCTCAGGAAGGCCTCCCGTGCCACGATCTCGCCGTCATCATTATGCTGTGATGCATCAGCCAGTGCCTGCTCGAACCAGTCCCTGAGTGTACTAAATGGATCAGCGTCTGTGTGTTCAGCTGAGGAGAATGTGTCGAACTGTCGCTGCAGGCCGTTGACCACGCCGGCCAGCCGCCTTGCCTCGTGTCGCGCGGTTGCCAGTTCCTGTCCCAGTGCCAGGATGCGGGCCGCCAGTGCATCGGTGTCCGGCATATCATTCCTGGGCCGCACGATCTTGTTGACTGCCTGTTCCATGATTTGCTCGACCCGCTCCAGCATGCTGGAGTCCTCCACCTCGGTCTGCGGGTAGACATGTAACAGGTCGGATAGCAGCAGTTCGCCTTCAAATGTACGCAGCTCTCCGTCGCGGATCTTTTTCTGCAGGGCGCCGCGCTTGACGCCGACCAGGCGGGCGGCACGTGACAGTGTGATGAGTCTTGGCATTGCCTTGTTCGTTCCCCCGAACGGGTCGTAATGCCGACACTATAACGCATCAGTCAGTCATGGCAACGTGCCGGTGAAAAGAACGCCATTCCCGCGGCTGCAGCAAAGTCGGTAAGATTGGCGGGGGAGGGTAACCATGATCGAAATTATCACTGCTGACATCACCACACTGGAGGTCGATGCCATTGTCAACGCGGCCAACAGCAGCCTGCTTGGTGGTGGTGGCGTTGATGGTGCAATCCATCGGGCTGCCGGGCCACTGCTGCTGGAGTTCTGCAAGACCCTGAACGGCTGTCGCACCGGCGAGGCAAAGATCAGTCCCGGATTCGAGTTGCCGGCGCGGTATGTGATTCATGCCGTGGGGCCGGTCTGGAAGGGTGGTAATGATTACGAGCCTGCGCTTTTGAAGGCCTGCTACCAGAACAGTTTTGAAATCGCACTGCAGAACGATGTGCGTTCGATGGCCTTCCCGGCCATCAGTACCGGCGTGTATGGCTATCCGAAGCGGCAGGCCACCGAAATCGCGATTACCGCAATGCTTGCATACGAAGACCGGTTTGACCGCATTATTGCCTGCTGTTTCAGTGCGGCGGATGCAGAGCTGTATCGGCAGGTGCTGGGAGAGCAAAGCCAGTAGGACCGGCGCCCCGCCGGGAATGGCAAAATTCCCCGCGGGGCGCGGGTCCTACTCTTTTTTGGTTTCCTCCGCGGCCAGAAACAGCATCGGGTCCACCCGTGCATTATTCAGGCTGACGCCCCAGTGCAGGTGCGGGCCGGTAACGCGGCCGGTCATGCCGACCTGGCCAATGACTTCACCCATGCCGACCTGCTGGCCGGGCTCTACGTCTATGCGGCTCATGTGGCAGTACATGGTGACCAGCCCCTGACCGTGGTCAATAAAGACGGTATTGCCATTGAAGAAGTAGTCGCCGGTGTCAATGATGGTGCCCGCTGCCGGCGCCATGACGGGCGTACCTTTCGGTGCGGCGATGTCGAGACCGCTGTGTGGCTTGCGCGGTTGTTCGTTGAAGAAACGCCGCAATCCGAACGGGCTGCTGTACGGGCCTTGTACCGGTTTCAGGAATCCCAGTTCAACGTTGTCTGCTTCCGACCAGTGTTGCAGGGCAGCCTGTATTTTTTTCTGCTCACGGCCGATGCGTTGCATATCGCGCTTTTCCGGGTTGACCTTGCGTTTGTCCTTGATCGTGATGTGCTGGGTCTCGTAGTCCTTGCCTGCGACCTGGAAGGAGAGGCGCAATGGTTCGCCGTTGCCCGATTTGGCATTCACGTAGTGTGTGCCTGCTGTGGTGCCCAATGACAGACCGATAACGGCATACAGCACGTCATTGTCTGTAACGGCCAAAATGCGCTTGTTGTTGTACTGAACGCTGGCAGGGTCAGTGTAGGGCGGCAGTTGTATCACAGCGACGCCGCCGGGAACCGGGGTATGTTCGATTGTTAAGGCGAGACACCAGCCAGGTAACAAACTCAGGATAAAAAAGATCAGATTTATTTGCCGCATGGGTTTTTATCGCCTTTTCCCGTGAGTGACAGGATGAAATGAATGTTTCATTTTGATTCTGGAATTCACCGCTGGTGAGGTTCTGGCTCATCCCTGTGGGAGCGCCGTCCCCGGCGCGAATCGCGGCGAGACGCCGTTCCTACAATACAGTTGACATTGTAGCCCGGATTCCGTTCCGCTTATCCGGGCTACGGACTGCGGGCAATATCGATGCCCTATTTATCTGTTTTGATTTCATCAACGGTACACAGCAGTTGCCCCCGTGCCAGGCGTGCCTCGATCTTTTCACCTGTGCTTACATCATCTACGGTTCGCAGAATGTTGCCGTCGGTTTTGCTGACGATGGCATAGCCGCGCTCCAGTGTCGCCAGCGGGCTGATGCTATTGAGCGCCCGGCTGTTAATGGCCAATGCCTGGCGCAGTACTGTCAGCCGGGTTTGCAATGCGCTGCCAAGCCGTTGTGCCGTACCCTCCCAGCGCAGCTTCATTTCACCGATACGGGTCGCCGGTGAGTGTTGCTGCAAGCACGCATGTGACGCCTTAAGAGTTGACTGCAACTCATTGATTATATTTGTCATGGACAGACGTGACCGGCGTTCCAGCTCGTCCAGTCGCTGTGCCTGCTGGCGCAGTGTCTGGCCCGGGTGCAGTCGTTGCAGGTGTTTCTGCAACCAGCCCAGTGCCTGCTTGCGGTTCGCAAGTCCGTCCATGCAACGCGCCTGCAGCCGGGTTGCCAGGTGGTCGAGGTGCTGCAGCCACTCCTGCTGGTCCGGGCTGACCAGTTCAGCAGCGGCCGAGGGCGTGGCGGCCCGCTGGTCGGCAACAAAGTCGGCGATGGTGAAATCCACTTCGTGACCGACAGCGCTGACAATCGGGATGTCACAGTCAAACATGGCGCGGGCGACGATTTCTTCGTTGAATGGCCACAGATCCTCGAGCGAACCGCCGCCACGGGTCAGTATCAATACATCACAGTCCTGGCGTTTTGATGCCTGCTGCAATGCCGCTGCGATTTCAGCAGCAGCCTCCCTGCCCTGTACCGGCACCGGGTAGATGCGCACGGGTATGGCCGGGAAACGCCGCCCGAGTACGGTGAGTACATCGCGTATCGCAGCACCACTGGGCGACGTGATTACCCCGATACGTTCCGGCAGGGCGGGCAGGGGGCGTTTGTGTTCCGTATCGAACAGACCTGCAGCGACAAGTTTCTGTTTCAGTGCCTCGAAGGCACGTTGCAGGATGCCATCGCCGGCTTCCTCCATGTGCTCGACAATGAGCTGGTAGTCGCCGCGTGGTTCGTACAGGCCCAGCTTGCCACGTACCAGTACCTGCAGGCCATCCTCCGGTTTGAAACGCAGGGACTGGCTACGGTTACGGAACATGGCGCCGCGTATCTGGGCGCCGGCATCCTTGAGGGTGAAATACAGGTGGCCGGATGAGGGGCGGGCGATATTGGAGAGTTCGCCTTCCAGCCAGAGACGCGGAAAGCCGTCCTCCAGCAGGCGCCGGACTTCCCGGTTCAGACGGGAAACGCTGTAAATGTCGCGTCCGGGTGGCTGGCTGGCAGGGTCATTCATGGGGAGCAAGCATACACGGATTCCGGCGGGAGAACGCCTGACGCCTGATGCCTTGAGCCTGCCGCCTCCAGCCCGCCGATGGCGGTTTACCGCAGTCAGGCCAGTCCCTATAATTAGCGCCCATTCTCACCAGCCGGAGCCGCCCAATACCATGCGCATCGTGCAGGAAGCCCTAACGTTTGATGATGTCCTGCTGTTGCCGGCGCATTCCACCGTGCTGCCGCGCGATGTCAGCCTGACCACCCGACTGACACGTGACATCGACCTGCAGATGCCGGTGCTCTCGGCGGCCATGGACACCGTGACCGAATCCCGGCTGGCAATCACCCTGGCCCAGGAAGGTGGCCTCGGCATCATTCACAAGAACATGACGGCGGAGCAGCAGGCGGCCGAGGTCGTGCGCGTCAAGAAATTCGAAAGCGGCGTCATCAAGGACCCGTTCACCGTGTCGCCGGATACCACCATTCGCGAGGTGCTCGACCTGACGGCCACCTACAGTATTTCCGGTCTGCCGGTGGTGGAGGGCGAGGACCTGGTCGGTCTCGTCACCAGCCGTGACCGCCGTTTTGAAACCAATCTGGACAAGCCCGTCAGCAGTATCATGACACCGAAGGACCGGCTGGTGACCGTCAAGGAGGGCGCCAGCAAGGACGAGGTCATCGGTCTGCTGCAGAAGCATCGTATCGAGCGTGTGCTGGTGGTGAACGGCAACTTCAAGCTGCGCGGCATGATTACCGTCAAGGACATCCAGAAGTCCACTGATTTTCCAAACGCCTGCAAGGACGAGCAGGGCCGTTTGCGTGTCGGTGCCGCGGTCGGTACCGGCGGCGACAGCGAGGAACGCGTTGCCGCACTGGTGAATGCCGATGTCGATGTGGTCGTTGTCGATACCGCGCACGGCCATTCCCAGGGGGTGATTGATCGCATCAAGTGGGTCAAGCGGAACTACCCTGACTTGCAGGTGATCGGCGGCAATATCGCCACGGCCGCCGCTGCCCGTGCACTTGCTGAGGCCGGCGCCGATGCAGTCAAGGTCGGCATCGGTCCCGGGTCCATTTGTACTACCCGGATTGTTGCCGGTATCGGTGTGCCGCAGATATCGGCGGTTGCCAATATCGCCGAAGAACTGAAAAAGGACGGTATTCCGCTGATCGCGGATGGTGGCATCCGCTACTCCGGTGATGTTGCCAAGGCGATCGCGGCCGGCGCCTACAGCGTCATGATCGGCAGCATGTTTGCCGGTACCGAGGAAGCGCCGGGTGAGGTCGAGCTTTACAAGGGCCGTTCCTACAAGTCCTATCGTGGTATGGGTTCACTTGGCGCAATGTCACAGGGTTCCAGTGACCGGTACTTCCAGGAGGGTGGTGAACCGGACAAGCTCGTACCCGAGGGGATCGAGGGTCGTGTTCCCTATAAGGGCAGCATGATCAATATCCTGCACCAGTTAATGGGCGGTGTCCGCGCCAGCATGGGCTATACCGGCTGTGCCAATATCAGGGAGATGCGCAGCAAAACCGAGTTCATCCGCGTGACCGGTGCCGGCATGAAAGAGAGTCATGTGCATGATGTGTCAATCACCAAGGAAGCACCGAACTACCGGGTGGAATGATCGTTTTGAAACGATACCTTGAACTCAACTAGCGACATACACGCCCACCGGATCCTGATCCTGGATTTCGGTTCCCAGTATACCCAGCTGATTGCGCGCCGTGTGCGCGAGGTCGGGGTGTATTGTGAAATCCACTCATGGGATGTCGGCGACACTGATGTCAGGGAGTTCCATCCCAAAGGCATTATCCTGTCCGGCGGCCCGGAAACGGTAACCGGCGATTTCGCACCAACGGCGCCGGCGGCCGTATTTGAACTCGGTGTGCCGGTGCTTGGTATCTGCTACGGCATGCAGACCATGGCGATGCAGCTGGGCGGCAAGGTGGAAAATGCGTCCGAGCATGAGTACGGCTATGCCCGGGTGCGTGCGCGTGGTCATTCACGTCTGCTGAAAGACATCGAGGACCACACCAGTCCCGAGGGCTATGGTCTGCTGGATGTGTGGATGAGTCATGGTGACCATGTGACCGGGCTCCCGGACGGCTTCAAGGTCATTGCCGGCACTGACAATGCGCCAATCGCGGCGATTGCCGATGACGAGCGTGCCTACTACGGCCTGCAGTTTCACCCGGAGGTGACCCACACGAACCAGGGCGAACGCATCCTCAGCCGGTTTGTGATCGAGCTTTGCGGCTGTGATGCGCTGTGGACCGCGGACCACATTATCGAGAGCAATACCCGTGACATCCAGGCCCGGGTCGGCGATGGCAAGGTGCTGCTGGGGCTGTCCGGCGGTGTTGATTCATCCGTGGTTGCAGCACTGTTGCACAAGGCCATTGGCGACCAGCTAACCTGTGTATTCGTTGACAACGGCCTGTTGCGTTACCGCGAAGGTGACCAGGTGATGGCAACCTTCGCCGAGCACATGGGCGTACATGTTGTACGCGTTGATGCCGAAGACCGCTTCCTGGCTGCACTGGAAGGTGTGGACGACCCCGAGCAGAAACGCAAGCTCATCGGCAACCTGTTCATCGAGGTATTCGAGGAAGAGGCCGGCAAGCTCAGCGGTGATGTGCAGTGGCTGGCGCAGGGTACAATTTATCCCGATGTTATTGAATCGGCCGGCGCCAGTACCGGCAAGGCGCACCTGATAAAGTCGCATCACAATGTCGGTGGCCTGCCGGAAGACATGAACCTGAAGCTGGTTGAACCGTTGCGCGAACTGTTCAAGGACGAGGTGCGCAAACTCGGCCTTGAGCTGGGCCTGCCGTATGACATGGTCTATCGCCACCCGTTCCCCGGCCCCGGTCTTGGTGTGCGCATCCTTGGCGAAGTGAAGAAGGAATATGCCGATACTCTTAGACTGGCCGATCACATCTTTATCGAGGAATTGCGCAACCACGGTCTGTATGATGGCGTCAGCCAGGCATTCACCGTGTTCCTGCCGGTCAAATCGGTCGGTGTCACCGGCGACGGTCGCCGCTATTCCTGGGTGGTCGCCTTGCGTGCGGTGGAGACTATCGATTTCATGACGGCCCGCTGGGCACATCTGCCATACGAGTTTCTCGAACTCGTTTCCCGCCGCATTATCAACGAAGTGCCGGGCATCTCGCGCGTTGCCTACGATATCTCCGGCAAGCCGCCTGCGACCATCGAGTGGGAGTAGGGCTCATCATGGTTTATTGTTTATTAAAATACAATGAGCTGATCGAGAGTTTGAAACACACCATGAAAGTGGAACTGGGCATAGAAATCAATCGAGCCTGACCCGAATGGCGCTAAGTTAAGCCTCTTTGGCGCGAATATACAGGGGTAAATATCGCGCTAAATTGGCATAATATCCCATGCAAAGTCAAACAACTTTATTCCCAAACTTTCATTTGCAAAGTCGCCCCTCAATGAGCATATTGATATCACTGCGTAAAACATGGAAGTTAAAAATCAAAGTCTGGAAAGTACTACTGTGCGCAGCCACCTTTACTCTAACGGCATGCAACCGCTATTCCGCCGAATCCACTGAAGGGTGGGTAATAGATGCGGATACGAAAAAACCTGTTGAAGGCGTTATTGTCGTTGCGAACTGGCAGCTTCATAAAAGC
>JBDLJX010000017.1:0-37953 GCA_039714155.1 Pseudomonadota bacterium
CGTTGCAGCCTTTGTTAAGGGAATAGCCATTAACGGCAGGCTGCGCCTTGTCCTGGGTCATTTGTGGGCCTCTGATATGTGCACGTTATTCGTTACACCGCACTAGCATCTGATCATAGAGTTCCCAGGCGGTCCGGGCTTCCTGCGGGCTGATCTTCTGGATGGCGTAACCGACGTGCACGACAACAAAATCATCCAGCTGTAACGGTTCATCCTGCATCATGAACAGGCTGACGTCACGCTCCACGCCCTTGGCCTCGCAGAGCGCCATAAAGCCGTCAATTTGCTTGATTTGCATCGGGATGCCAAGGCACATGAATGGATCGTCTCCTGTTACACTGGCTGAACTTGCATTATTTTCTCTATGGTCTAGATGTTAATCGTAGTCAATTGATATAGAAATTGATAGAGATCAAAGTAGAGGGCATTGATTGCCGGTAGAAATCGTTTATATTCCTAAATAGATAACAAGATCGGGGGTTCCTGTTGGCTGGTCACAACACGCTGGTGCTGGGTATCGGCAATACCCTGCTCTCTGATGAGGGAGTCGGTGTGCACATGCTTGACTTCCTGCGCGAGCATTACCCGGACCTGCCGGCAGTCAGTTATCTCGATGGCGGTACCCTGAGCTTCACGCTGGCCCCCTGGATCGAGGCGGCCGATAACCTGATCGTGGTCGATGCCGCCGAACTCAGCGCACCCCCGGGTACGGTACAACTGTTTACCGGCGAGGCAATGGATCGCTTTGCCGGCAAGACCAAGCGCAGTGTGCACGAGGTCAGTCTTGGTGACCTGCTGGCCATTGCCCATCTCACCGATGCCCTGCCAAACAACCGAGTGCTGGTCGCCATCCAGCCGCAGCAGGTCGACTGGGGCCATGATCTCAGCCCGGCGGTTGCCGGGGCATTGCCGGAAGCGGCCACACATATCGCCGCCCGTGTCAGATCATGGCAGCCATCGACAATGCCTGAGAACCGTGTGCGCACGGCTTCACTCATCCAACCTGGAGCATAGAGGCATGGATAACAGGATATTGATACCGCTGGATGGCACTGAATCGCAGCAGGAAATCCTCCATACATGAGCACCTACAAACGGCCCATCCGCGAAATCCTCAACAAGATCGACGAGATGAATATCGACCTGGTGTCAATGGCGACGCACGGCGAGTCCGGCGCCAGTCGTGCCCTGGATGAGTCCGTGACGGCCGAGGTGATTCGCCATGCCAACTGCCCGTTGCTGGTCTGGTCGGCTGACCCGCAGTGTCCCAGAGTCGAGGCGGACTGAGCCCCTGAGCATGGAACAGACACCCGGCATGGAAGAACTCCGTATCGAGGTCGGTGATGCGCTCACCCACAACGTCAGGCCGCTGCTGAACGAGATCCGGCATGCGCTCGAGAAGTTGCTGGCTACCGGCGAGTCCAGTGCCATCGACCTGCGCAGCATCCCGCTGGCGCCTGGCGAGGAAGAGCAGATCGAGCAGGCCCTCGGCACCGGCGAGATCAGCGCGATGCTGGATGCCATGGGGCCGAGCGAGATACGCGAGACCGGCTATCCCGGTGTGTGGCTGGTGACACATTTCAATGTCGACCGGCAGCTGATGGGAAAATTTATCGAGATTACCCGTGTTCCCGACTTGCTGAAATCGCCGGACGAGGACATTGCCGACGGCCTGCAGCGACTGGCCGGGCAGTTCGCGGAGCAGCAATGACCGGGATGCCAATGCACGGCATCGATACCCTGGATCCAGCGGAGATCGGCTTATGAGCAAAGACAAGACACTGGGCGACGTCCTGAAAAGCCAGCGCATTTCACGCCGCGGGTTTATGAAATTCTGTGCCGCCACGGCCTCGATGATGGCGCTGCCGCCGAGCATGATCCCGGTCATCGCCCAGGCGCTGGAAAAGGCCAGGCGGCCATCCGTCATCTGGCTGTCCTTCCAGGAGTGCACCGGCTGTACCGAGTCGCTGACCCGTTCGCACGCGCCGACCGTGGAAGGCCTGATCTTCGATGCCATCTCGCTGGACTATCATCACACCCTGCAGGCCGCGTCCGGTCATGCCGCCGAGGCGGCCCGCGAGGCGGCCATGGCGGAGAATTTCGGCAACTACATCATGGTCGTCGATGGTTCCATTCCGACCGCCAATCCGGGCTACTCCACGATTGCCGGCATCAGCAACCTCGATATGCTGATGGAAACGGCAAAGGGGGCTGCTGCCGTCATTGCCATTGGCACCTGTGCATCGTTTGGTGGCATTCCACACGCCAATCCCAATCCAACCGGTGCAGTATCGGTTTCTGACCTGGTCAAGGACAAGCCGATTATCAACGTGCCCGGCTGCCCGCCGATCCCGATGGTTATTACCGGCGTGCTGACGCACTTCCTGACCTTTGGCACGATCCCGGAACTCGATGACCTCGGCCGGCCGAAGGCATTTTACGGCAAGAGTATCCATGACCGCTGTTACCGCCGGCCTTTCTATGACAAGGGCCTGTTCGCCGAGACCTTCGATGATGAAGGCGCGAAGAAGGGCTGGTGTCTGTACAAGCTCGGCTGCAAGGGTCCGACCACCTACAATGCCTGTGCCACCACCAAGTGGAACGAGGGCACCAGTTTTCCGATCGAGTCCGGTCATCCCTGCCTGGGCTGTTCCGAGCCGGACTTCTGGGATGCCGGCGGTTTCTACAAGGCCTTGTCGATACCGACGGAGGACATTGCCCGTACCGCCGTGTATGCGGCCGGTGCCGGTGTTGCCGCCGGTGTGGCACTGGGTGCTGCCAGCCGCGCCAAGAAGGCGCTGGCCGAAAAGCGGCACGAGAAGGTCACCATCGACGATCTTGAGAAGGAGGATTGATCATGACGGAAACTGAATTTCTTCTCTGGGTGCGGGGGCCGGCATTTCAGGTCGCCTCGATCATTTTCGTGCTCGGTGTCGTGGTCCGGATTCTGGGGACACTTGCGTTGGGCAGGAAAGCGGACCTTGCCGAGGCACGTGGCTCTGCTGTTGCGGGCGGCATGCGCACGATAGCGAAGCGCTCCTTCCCGGATACCGGTACCTGGAAACGCTCGACCTTCACGCTGGCTGCCGGTTATGTCTTTCATATCGGCCTGTTTATTACCATCCTGCTGTTCGCGCCCCACATTCTGCTGTTCGATGAAGTATTTGGTGTCAGCTGGCCGGCGCTGCCGACACCGGTGGTCGATGCCACCGCCGTGGTGACGATCATCGCGCTGATGGCCATACTGGTTCACCGCCTGAAGGACCCGGTGCTGCGGTTCCTGTCACGCTTCCAGGACTACCTGGTCTGGTTCGTGACCATCCTGCCACTGGTCACCGGCTATATGGCCTTTCATCGCATCGGACTGCCGCCACCGAGCCTCATCGCCATCCATATCCTGAGTGTGGAACTGCTGATGGTGGTGTTCCCGTTTACCAAGCTGATACATGCCTTTACCCTGTTCATGGCACGCTATTACAACGGTGCCATTGCCGGTTACAAGGGGGTGAAATCATGAGTGGCGCAACCCTGGGACGCGGTATCAATGCCTTCAAGGAGGTTATCGATGCCCCCACGGCGGCATTCTTCAACAGTTGCGTGCATTGCGGCATGTGCGCCGAGTCCTGCCTGTTCTTTACCGAAACCCGGGATCCGAAATACACGCCCGTTCACAAGCTGGAACCGTTGCGCAAGACCTGGTGGCAGGAATACACTTTTCTTGGCCGGATTTCGAAGGCGCTGGGGCTTAGCAAACCGGTGACCGACGAGGAGCTGACGCAGTGGGAAACACTGGTATATGACAGCTGTACCCTGTGCGGCCGCTGCTCGATGGTCTGCCCGGTCGGTAACGACCTCACCTACATGATTCGCAATATGCGCGAGGGCATGGCGGCCTCCGGGCATGCACCGGAGGGACTGATCGGTGCGACCAAACGGGCGGTCACCATCGGCAGTCCCATGGGTGTCAAGCTGCCGGCCCTGCAGGCGCAGATTCGCCACACGGAAGAGGAAATCGGCATGACCATCCCGGTGGATGTGGAAGGCGCCGATTACCTGTGCACGCTGTCATCCATGGAGATCATGAATTTCCCTGAATTCATCGGCGCGATCGCGAAGATCTTCAAACAGGCAGGCGTGTCCTGGACCCTCTCCAGCGAGGCCTTCGAGGCCACCAACAGCGGCATCCAGATCGGCGTCTCGGAAATTGCTGCCGAGCTGGTGGAACGCATCGTCACGGTGGCGGAAAAGCTCAAGGTCAAGGCGGTCATCAGTCCCGAGTGCGGCCATGCCTACATGGCCATCCGCTGGGAAGGCCCCAACCTGATCGGGCGACCCTACAGCTTCAAGGTCGTGCACATACTCGAGCTGCTGGACGACCTGCGCAAGCAAGGCCGGCTGAAGACCAGCGGCAAGGAAACACAGCGCCTGACCTATCACGACCCCTGCCAGATCGCCCGCCGTGGCGGCGTGGTGGAACAGCCACGCAACCTGCTCAAGATGGTGGCGGAGAATTTTGTCGAAATGCCGGATACCGGCACCATGAACTGGTGCTGCGGCGCCGGTGGTGGCGTCAGCGCCATTGAACGCGCCGATGAAGTAAAGATGAAGGCCTTCAAGCGCAAGAAGGCCCAGTTCGATGCCATACAGCCGGACGCGCTGGTATCCGCCTGCGCGAACTGCCGCATTCAGCTCGAGGAAGGGCTGGAAGAAAATTACATGGATATCCCCGTTCTCAGCCTGACCGAAACCATTGCGGAACACCTGGTTGCAGAACCACAATCCGAGGCCCGGCAGACATGACAGCAATCACCAACGACACGGAATTCAGGCGGCAGCTCGAGGGCCTGGATTACGCCCGGCAACGCGCGGCGGCGCGCTTTATCGAGCATGTCCTGGATCTTTGTGACGACGAGCGGATCGGCCGTGTAGCGAAGGTCGCAGCCAACCCGAACGCCTCGGCGGATGAGTTGGCCACGGCATTGCATAGCGCAAGGGCGGCAGCCATTGACAGTCATGCACGTTGCGGAGCCGATAGCGACTGGAAGGAACAGGCTGGTTATTTCGTGGCCCGTGCGGCAACGGCGGCCGTCTCGCCCGAGGGACAGGTAGCCGCTGGACCCGCGTGGCAGGCCGCCATGAGCAGCCGGATGGCGCAGACCAGCATGGCAATCGAAACCCCTGAGGATACCGCCGGACAGGAACGCCTGGCACAGTACCGTATCCTGTCCGAATTTCTCAATGCATAACAGAGAGTACGATATATGACTGAACGTATCGTCGTAGACCCCATTACCCGCATCGAGGGCCATTTGCGCATCGAGGCGCAGATGGAAGGTGACCGGATTGCCAAGGCCTGGTCGGCCGGCACCATGGTGCGCGGTATCGAGATTATCCTGCGTGGCCGCGACCCGCGCGATGCCTGGGCCTTTGCGCAGCGGATCTGCGGGGTGTGTACCCTGGTGCACGGTCTGGCATCGATACGCTCCGTCGAGAATGCACTCGATTACCCCATCCCGCCAAATGCCCAGCTGATTCGCAACCTGATGAACGGTGCGCAGTATGTGCATGACCACGTCATGCATTTCTATCACCTGCATGCGTTGGACTGGGTCGATGTGGTCTCGGCACTGAAAGCCGACCCGAAGGCGACCTCGGAACTGGCACAGTCCATCAGCAGCTATCCAAAGTCTTCACCCGGCTACTTCGCCGACATGCAGAAGAAGCTCAAGGACTTTGTTGAGGCCGGCCAGCTGGGTATCTTTGCCAATGGCTACTGGGGCCACCCGGCCTACAAGTTGCCGGCCGAGGCCAATCTGATGGCCGTGGCGCACTACCTGGAGGCGCTGTCCTGGCAGCGTGATGTCGCCAAGCTGCATGCCATCTTCGGCGGCAAGAACCCGCACCCGAATTTCCTGGTCGGTGGTGTCGCCTGTCCGATCGACCTGAATTCCGATTCCGCCATCAATGCCAAGCGGCTGGCACAGGTGCAGGAAATCATCACCAAGATGCAGACCTTCGTGGACCAGGTATACATCCCGGACCTGCTGGCGATCGCCGGCTTCTACAAGGACTGGGGCGCGCGCGGTGAGGGTCTGGGCAATTTCATGACCTTTGGCGATTTCCCGGAGAAGGGCATGGATGACCCATCCAGTTTCCTGATCCCGGCCGGTGCCATCCTGAACCGCGACCTGTCTACCATCCATGATGTGGACATGAATGCCGCCGACCACATCCAGGAACAGGTGGCGCACTCTTGGTACGACTACAGTGGCGGCAAGGACACGCCATTGCATCCCTATGACGGTGAGACCAACCTCAACTACAGTGGTCCCACGCCCCCCTATGAACACCTCGATGTCGAGCAGTCCTATTCCTGGCTGAAATCGCCGCGCTGGAAGGGCAATGCCATGGAAGTCGGGCCGCTGGCACGGGTGCTGATGCTGTATGCCAGTGGCCACGAGCCGACCAAAGAGCTGGTCGGCATGACGCTCAGCAAACTGGATATACCGGTGGATGCGCTGTTCTCGACCCTGGGCCGCACCGCGGCGCGCGGGCTGGAGACCAAGATCATCGCTGACATGATGCAGACCTGGTATGACAACCTGGTTGCCAACATCAAGGCAGGTGATACGAAAACCTTCAATGAAAAACTATGGGATCCGTCCACCTGGCCGAAGCAGGCAAAGGGTGTCGGTTTCATGGAGGCGCCGCGTGGTGCACTGGCGCACTGGATCGTGATCGAGGATGGCAAGATCGCGAACTACCAGGCCGTGGTACCCAGTACCTGGAATGCCGGGCCGCGTGATAGCGACGGGCAGCCGGGTGCCTACGAGGCGGCCTTGCAAGACAACCATACCCTGCATGATCCGAAGCAGCCGATCGAGATCCTGCGCACCATTCACAGTTTCGATCCATGCATTGCCTGTGCCGTGCATGTCACCGATCCGGATGGTGAGGAACTGGTAAAAGTGAAGGTTCGTTGACAGTTTTTATGGCAGGACTGCATGCACAAAATAGTAGTTGCCGTTATGAGCAGCCCGGGTATGATAACGGCGCAGTGCAGTAATGTGTCCGTCATGGTATACAGTGATAACCAACCGGAGTGCGCACATGAAAGTGAAAGCCATACTGTCCACCCTGCTGACGTTTTACGGGTTCCTGTTTTCACCTTTTGCACTCGCGCATGGCGGGGTACAGGAAACCGCCGGGCTCACCGCCGGTTTTCTGCACCCGGCAACCGGATTTGGTCACATAGTAGTGGCCGTCATTGCCGGTCTCTGGGCGGCACACTCCTGCCGGCACTGTGCGCTGTGTGTGGCCGGCTTCCTCCTGATGATGCTAACCGGCTCACTGCTGGGGCTGGGCGGGCTGGCGTTGTCACATGTCGATACCCTGCCTGTGATTGCTGTGATTACCGTTGGGGTAGTGATTGCACTTTCGATTATCTTGCCGGCCATTAGCAAGTACCTGGTTTTTGGCGGTTTCGCTTTCTATTACGGCTTTCTGCATATTATCGAGCTGACCGGCCCGGTAAGTACGCTCGCTTTCATTTTTGGTATGTTGTCATCCACCGGCCTGCTGATGGCCTTCGGCGTAGTGCTGCGGCAGGTGATCGCGACGCGTCCGGCATTGCTGCGCTAGGAGCCTGAACATTTCCCCTTTGCTTGATGCAGGTCATTGTGCCCTGACCACAACTGACTAGTATTAAATATATACACCAGCCCCGTTCCCTGTGAGCGTGCGCTAAGTGATGTGCAGAGGAGGTTCCCATGAATACCGATATCAGCATTGCGGATATTGTGGTCCACCTGCATCCGGAAACGACAGCAGAATGCAAGAGTAGCATTGATGAGGGACTTCGGGCACAGGATGGTGTCGTGTCGGTTCACTTCAGCGAGGACGACCATCCGCATGCCCTGGTCGTGGCCTACAACCCCAAGGTCACAAACTCGGAAACGCTGCTTGCCGAGATCCGGAAGTGTGACAGCAAAGCGGTAATGGCGGGGTTCTAAAGTCGTTGCGGGGCATCTGCAGGGGAAAGACACTCATTCCCGGTGTGCGCTTGCCGGCCAGACCGGGTTGAGTGGTAGTAGTCGGCAAATTTCCTGTCGCTGTCGATGGTGTGCGCAATCAGCCAGGTCTTCAGGTGACTGAGTTCATCGGTGTCCAGTTCTTCCTTGCCGGTATTAATATTGCTTATGAGTTGCTTCAGTTCTGCCAGCAGCATGACATGTTCATACCGGTGATGCTTCAAGTGGAGATACTGTGTCTCGTGCATCAGTTGTTCTTCATCATGGAAGTGCCGGCTGGTCTCCACGCGTAACCGCTCCAGCAGATCTTCCAGTTCCTGTTTCCATGCCGCTGTGTTGCCGCTGTCCTGCCCGATGCGGTAGTGGTTGGCAAGCGTGCTGAGGCAGGCGGCAATGGCCATGTGCTGGCGGTCCAGCAATTCGATATCCAGCAGCCAGTCATCGCGCCAGCTGAAATAGTCATTCATTTGATTCTGCTGCCCCCCCGGGGTCTGCAGTGCAGGCTGGTTTATATGTTCTCCATATCCGGTGTGTATGTTCCGTGGCGTGCTGCGCTGTTCAGGCGTGCGCGATGCAGCAGAGCCAGTTGCGTTGCTGTGGCATTGTCACTGCTGCCACGCCAGGCCTGCAGCGCCGGTTCCTGCAGGGCGCGGCCATAGGAGAACGACAGCTCCCATGGTGCGGCGGGGAACAGTGCATTCATGGCATTGAGATTGGCAGTGGCTTCCTGCGGGGTCTGGCCACCGGACAGGAAATTGATGCCCGGCACAGCCGCCGGCACACTGCGTTGAAATACCCTGATGGTCGCCTCTGCAACCTGTTCGGGTGTTGCCTGCTGCAGGTGTTCCTTGCCCGGTGTCACCATGCTGGGTTTGAGCACCGTGCATTCCAGCACCACCCCGTGTCGGTGTAATGCATGGTAAACGGCATGCAGGACCGCCTCGATGACCTCGGCGCTGCGTTCGATGCTGTGGTCACCGTCGATCAGCACCTCGGGTTCGACGATGGGCACGAAGCCTTCAGACTGGCAGACGGCAGCATAGCGCGCCAGCATCTCGGCATTGGCCTCCAGGCCAGGTGGCGTGGGGTTGCGGTCGCTGACCGGATACACTTCGCGCCACTTGGCAAAGCGTGCCCCCGTTGGCTTGTACTGTTGCAGGCGCCCGGCCAGGCCGTCCAGTCCGTACGTGATCATGTCGCCGGGGGCATTGACCAGCGGCCCCTTGCCTTTGTCCACCTTGATGCCGGGCACGATACCCTGCCGCGCCAGCACCGCGGGTAGCGGGGTACCGTCGTCAGCCTGCTGGGTCAGGGTTTCCTCGAACAGGATGACGCCGCTGATGCAGTCACCCAGACCGGGCGTGGTAAAGAGCAGGCTGCGATAGTCGCGCCGGTTTGCCTCGGTTGACTCGGCATCGATGGCGGCAAAGCGTTTGGCGATGGTTGGCGCACTTTCATCGGCGGCAAGAATGCCCTTGCCGGGCTGCACCATGTCGGAAATCGTGGTTTCCAGCTCTGTCCTGATATCTGTTTCCATTTCTCTCCCGGGTTACTGCTGACTGAATCGGCAATAGATAAACTGCTGAATGCCGCCGACCGGTGTGCGGTGTTCCTCGGTGCGGGTCTCGACCAGGTGCAGTGATTCCCCGACCGCAGCATTCAGGCTGTCCGCGCTGTAACGGACGACATCAAGACCGCTGCACTCATCCGGGCCATTCTCGGCGAAGGTGGCAATGATGGCCTGGCCATTTGGCTTCAGGGCCTTGTACATTGCCTCAAGGTAACGGGCACGGTCCTCGTCACTGACGAGGAAATGAAACACGGCGCGGTCATGCCAGATGTCGTATTGCTGTTCAGGTCTGAAAGTCGTGACGTCCTGCTCGATCCAGGTAACCTGCCTGGCTTGTATGCCCATTCTTGCCCGGGCGCGCTTGATGCCGCCATGGGCGATGTCGAGTACCGTGATGTTGCCGTAACCGGCCTCGAGCAGGTGGTCGGCCAGTGTCGAAGCGCCACCGCCGACATCGATGATGTCGGCATCCAGTCCGGCGACGGTTGCCGTGATCATGGCCAGTGAATGCTCCGGGTGTGACTGGTACCAGCTGATCTCGGTCTCCGGTTTTTCGGCATACACATGCTCCCAATGGGCCTTCCAGTCCGGATGCTGGTCACGCGTATGAGAACCTTTGTCGTTTGATGTCGCCATGCACTACCTATACAAGCCAACCGGGTGGCTGTCATTGATGCGGATCAATTAACCGGCATTGGAGGGTTTATGCGCACTGCCCGTGAGAACTGTGGGCTGGTAGAGGAGGATTCTATCCCGTATCCCGTGTTGGGATCTGTCACGCTGTAGCGTATTATCGCCCCAGCTGAAGGCGACCCATTCCATAGTGTGATACTCGACTGCACGGTGCATGACATGAACACATCAGAACTGGAACTTCCGAAGCACCTCTATACCGAAACCGCGGACCCCGATGGCCCGGCGACCATGGATACAATCGTACCCGATAAACTGATTGCCTGGTCGGAGGACAGCGTTGGTGATGCCATAGACCGGTGGTGTAAACAGATCTGCAACAGGAAGATAGAGGTCATTGACGCATGGGAAGATAACCGGATTCTGCAACTGGAAGATGAATGGATATCGCTTGAGCATGACGGCGACGATGACGAGTACGACGATGACCAGGATGAGGATGAGAGGCACTATCATCTGGCTTGTGATGCCGTCAACAGTAATGCGGCCGTGAAACGTGACGTCGCCAGGGAACGGATGGCCGAACACAAGACCGCTATTGAAGAACTGGTGCAACAATCCAGAGAATTCATCACGGCCCATCAACCGCCCCCGCAAGAGGACCATTGGGTTGGCTATCTGCTTGCCATCGCTGCCGTTGCCGCTGTGGCCTATGTACTGATCACCTGATAAACAGGTGGCAGTTCGACACCGCTTTCATGGTTCAACAAAGCAGGTCGAATCCGGACTTTCAGCAGAAAAATCAGCGGGCTAGTTCGGACTGGCCGTGCCCCAGTAGTTGAAGCTTGCCGGTTTCCAGCCCGGGATATACATGGTTTCCAGCGTGTCGATCCGGAAGCCACCCTGCAGCAGCAGGTGGGGGATCTCGCGGTTGAGGTTGCAGCCACCCCCCAGCCGTTTCCAGACCGGGTTGAGACGGTCCTGCCAGCGGCGCACGTTCCGTTCCGGTGCGGCGCCGTGTTCGCAGAAGATCAGTTGTCCGTGTGGCTTGAGCACGCGGCGGGCTTCGGCCACTGCCGTGGCAACATCGGCAATGCTGCACAGCGTGTAGGTGATCAGCACGGTATCGGCGCTGTTGTTATCCAGGGGAATGTCCTCGGCCGGGGCCTCAAGTAATTCGACATCGAACGCCACCGGTTGCCGGCTGCGCTCTGTCTGTGTCCACATATCCATGGACGGGTCCAGCCCCCAGATGTGTTGCACCGTGTCGGGATTGTAGAACGGCAGATTGAGGCCCGAGCCGATGCCGATTTCCAGCACCCGGCCTGTGGCCAGTGGCACCACCTTCTGGCGCTGCCGCATGGCTGGTTTCAGGCCGCAGAGGTGGTGCGCAATCCTGGGAAGAACGTGCTTTTGGTATAATCCCATCACCGGCTCTCATCCGTTCGGGTTGTACTAATGATTTCATTAGTTAGGTGACATGCTTATCCGTGGGTGTCGGCAGCAGGGACGCTGCCGTCAAGCCTGCAGGGATGTATTTACGGCGTCCCACAGATGAGCATGTCGGCTAACTTACGTTCTCCCTGGTACATCTTGAGTATAGGCGACTAACCGGGCTGGCCGTCGACGCGGGGCCGGGTCAGCATCGGCAGATAGATAACCAGGAATATGGCAAATGCGGTGACCCACAAAATCTGGGAAATGCCGATCCAGACAAGATAGTGACCGGGGTCGAGCAACGGCAGCAGAACCCGGAAGGTGGCGCCTGCCAGCAGCGCGGTAAAGATCCAGAACAAAACGGGCGGCGGATCAAACACGCTTCTGCCGGTGTGGCCCAGGGTCACCCTGGCCATCATGCCGACGGTGATCATGCCGACGCCGCCGTAGGCAAAGGCATGCAGTGCCGGCAACGGGGAGATGCCAAGCACAGGCACCGCCGCCTTGAGCAGGAAGCCGGCACCAAGCCAGGCATAGCCGACGTAGAGTACCCACAGCAACGGTTTGCGCCAGATGGTCGGGGTATACCAGTCAACCAGCCGAACGGTATGCAGTACCAGCAGGGCAGCCGCCAGCAGGGCGACCAACAGGGTGTCCGGCTGCAGGCTGTCCGCCAGCCAGAACAGCACGAACAGCAGCAGGCTGGTGATATCGACCCAGTTGCGGTTCCTTACCTGTACCGGTTCACCGGCGCCTTTCTCGATGAAGAACGGGATAACGCGTCGACCCATGACGAAGATCAGCGCAAGTATCAGGTAGAGTCCCGAGTACAGGCCGATGCGTTCACCATCATCGAGACTGCCGAGTGCGCCGGCGTAGAACACCATGTTACTGGCGATGATGAGCAGTAACTTCGAAACGATACCCAGCTGTCGCCATTGCTTGACCTTGATAATGGGCAGGGCGACAGCGATGACCAGGCAGATGCCGAACAGGCCGTCGCTCAGTGCCGCTGCCTGCAACGCACTGTCACTGCCGCTGACAATCAGCAGACGTCCGCCCAGCCATAGCAGGAACAACAGCAGCAGGGGTATGCCGCTGACGGTCTGGACACCGGTCCAGTTGCCGACGGCAGTCAGCAGAAAGCCGGCGATAACAGCAAAGCCGTAGCCGTAGACCATCTCGTGCGCATGCCAGGTCGTGACCGGCAATGCCATGTTGCCGGGCTGCCAGCCGGCCAGTGTCATTACCATCCAGGCCAGTATCGACACTACAGAAAAGATAGCGGCACCGGCGAAAAACGGTCGGAAGCCGAGGTTCAGGAGTGCAGAGCGGTTTGCTATGGAGTGGTTGCTGATTGGCTGCATTAGTTAACTGTTGAGGGCCTGGTCACGGGTAGTAGCCGTTTGCTGGACAGTCTGTGCGTCATGCCACAGTCGTCGCAGGGCGTCCCACAGGCTGCTGCGTATGGTTTGCAGGTACAGTGTGTTGTCCGGCAACTTACTGGCCAGCCGGCGGTGTGCCTCGCCAAGCGCGTGGTAGGGCAGGGCCTGGAACAGGTGGTGGGTGGCGTGGTAGCGCAGCCCGACCGGTGCCCACAGCGGTGTGATGAACCGGTTGCCCGGCACGTTCACCGAGTCCAGGAATTGTTCTGCCAAATCCATCACGGTATCACCGGGGTTGCGGTAGGCGTGGGCCGCCAGCGTGCGCAGCGAGTTCAACAGGAACATCAGCACGGCGATGAGGTACCACAACAACAGTACCTGCCAGGGCAGGATGCCGGCAATCACCAGTCCGACGGCCGTGGCGCCGTACAAAAAGGTGAAAAACTCCTGCAGCCGCCAGCTGGGCTCTTCCCGTGACGAGGGAGCGGGACGACGGTAATTGAAATCGATGGTGAGTGATGAGGCGCTTTCCCAGATCAATTGACGCAATTTTTTATGCATATACGACAGCAGCGTCAGAATAATGAAGCGGCTGGCCAGCAGGACGGGCAAGATGAACACCAGCAGCAGGTAGAGAACGATCTTGTACGGCTTGCCGCTGGCAAACGGCAGGTATTCACCGTCTTCACGGGTACCGTAGATCTTGCGCTTGTGGTGGTCGTTATGCACGCCGTTGTACAGGTAGGACGGCAGCATCAGCGGGAAACCGCAACTGATATTCCACACCAGCCGGAACAGGCCAAAGGTGTTCTTGCGCAGGTGGGCGAGTTCATGGATGAAAATAACGGCCCGGTACAGGGCCAGCGCCGAGATTACATAGAAAGCCGCTTGCCACAGGGAGAATGCGGGTGCCTTCAGGGTCAGGACAAAGGCGGTCCAGCCGAGCGTGATATGGAACAGAAAGTCCAGCCAGTAGATGCGGGGATTCGGGACCAGCAGGTCCCTGACGATCTTCCTGGCTTCCGCCAGTGGAAATTGTCGGCTTTCCCGTGTGGTGTCTGACACGCTGCTGGTATCCTTCATTGACTGCGCCGGGTCCGGCAAGATGATGCATCAAGGCGGCGTAAATTACGATAGCACGTCCGGCAACAATCACGTTAATAATATGGGGAACCCTGATTTACCCCCATCGTCGCAATAAAGTATCCTGTAGGAGCGGCTTTAGCCGCGATCAGAAGTGCGGGTTAGGTGGCGGTCACCGCCATGCGCCAGCCAGTCGCGGGGTTTTTTCCAGCACCTCCAGGGCGTCATGACGCACATGATTCTGCCGCATCTCCTTGCGGATTATCGCTTCTGTGACGATGCCTTTATCCAGGCATTCCTTCAGCAAGCCGAAGAAGAACTTCTCCTGGTTGGGGTCGGGGTGGGGTTTGTAGTGGCCAAGGAAGGCATATTCACCGAACAGTCGGCGGCGGGCGCGCATCAGCCAGGCCACCGGCGGGAACAGCCGGAAGCGTTCCGCCGGTCGCCAGTCGATAGGCAGTCCGGCCTTCCATGGCTGGGTCCTGCGGCGGGTGTTGTGCAGCATTTTTGTCTGTTCATCAAGCCGGTCAAAATCGTTCCACTCATTCTCGAACAGGCCGATGGTGTTGCGTGGTTCCAGCTTCAGGCATATCCATGGCTGGTAATCCCGCATGAAGCCGAACATTTCGTTGAACTGTTGCTCGACATTCCAGTGGGTCAGTTTTTCGCAATCCAGCAGCATGGCACTACTGGCCAGGCACTTGTCGATATAACCCTTGGGGCCGGAGCGGGGCCGGCACATGATGGCCTTGCCCTGCATGTCCCGCGACAGCAGTTCCCAGACATCGCCAACGGCGAAGATGTCCGGATCAATTACCACGGCACGACCCTGGTAGCCCATCAGTTCGGGCGGCATGAAACGCAGTGGCGTAAACGACTGCAAGTCGTCATTCAGCCAGGGACGTTTCACGCCATCGCGCAGGTAAAGCTGGCCTTCGCGTCTGCTGAAGAACGGGTAATCCTTGTGCTGGATGATGCGAACATCGAATTTGTCGCTGTTGCGGGAATTCCGGCGCAGTGCGTACTCGGCGACCCGTGCGCCGACAATCTGCTTGTGATTGGTATGAATGAAGACACAGTAATCCACTGTCAGTTACCTCTTGGGTTGCTCAGGCTGCGGGCGCCAGCGGCGGCGTGCGGTCGAGCACGTCCAGGGCGTCATGACGCACGTGGTTCTGGCTCATTTCACTGCGAATTATGTCTTCATTGATGATGTCCTGGTCCAGGCATTCCTTCAGCAGGCCGAAGAAAAAGTTCTCCTGGTTAGGGTCAGGGTGCCGCTTGTAGTGACCCAGCAGGGCATATTCGCCGAGCAGCTTGCGGCGCGCCTTCATTAACAATCGCAGCGGCGGGAAGCGGCGGAATTTCTCCCGTGGCCGGTGATCGATGGGCAGGCCGGTTTTCCACGGCTGGGTCCTGCGCTTGGTGGTGTGCAGCATTTTGGTCTGTGGCGTCAGGTGATCGAAATCATTCCATTCGTTCTCGAACAGCCCGATGGTCTCGCGTGGTTCGGTCTTCAGGCATATCCAGTCCATGTAGTCGCGTTTGGACTCGAACATTTCGTTGAACTGTCGCTCGACATTCCAGTGGGTCAGTTTTGCGCAATCCAGCAGCATGGCGCTGGTGGCCAGGCATTTGTCATTCAGGCCCTTGGAGCCACCGCGTGGCCGGCACATGATGGCCTTGCCCTGCATATCACGCGACAGCAGTTCCCAGACATCACCGGCGGCGAAGATATCCGGATCAATAACGACGGCACGGCCCTGGTAACCCATCAGTTCGGGCGGCATAAAACGCAATGGCGTGAACGACTGCAGGTCTTCGTTGAGCCAGGGACGTTTCATGCCGTCGCGCAGGTATTGCTGGCCTTCATGCTTGCTGAAGAACGGGTGGTCCTTGAGCTGGATAAGGCGGACATCAAACCTGTCGTTGTGACGTGAATTCCGGCGCAGTGCATATTCAGCGACCAGCGCACCGACAATCTGCTTGTGGTTGGTATGAATAAAGACGCAATGATCCATGACGTGGTCCTCTTGAAAACTGTCTGGGGCGTTAAGCCGGGGTGAGTGTAGCAATGCTGAATTTCCCGGAAAATCAACCCCCGGGGTTGATTCTGTTTCCGGTTTCAAAGTCCCTACAATCGGCACGGTATGTATTCAGTATGCGAATCGTGCGTCATGTCAGCTGCGGTTTTATTGATCTGGATCATGTATGCGTGTTTGCCGTGTGGCGGATAATTTCACACGGCTGTATCCGGGATGTGGACAGCTTTTGCATCGTCAGGACACACCATTGCGATAGCGGCAGAGGAACAGCAACGTGGATTATTGCGTTTTCATACAGGCTAATGACAAGCAGATGCTCGGTGCCATCGTGGCAGAGCATGCGCTGCGCCGGAATTCACGTCACAGCGACCGGTTCGATGTGCGGATCATGAGCTATGATGATATCCCGGTGTTCGGCAGTCGGGAAGGTGACCGGTTTTTACGCGGCGGCGGTAAACGGCTGTGGGTACGCGATGATCTGCAGTCCTTTACCCCCAGTCGCTTCCTGCCGCCTCAATTGATGGGCTACCAGGGTCGTGCCGTCGTTATTGATCCGGATGTATTTGCCATTGCTGATGTCTGGGAACTGCTGTCGCGTGATATGCAGGGCAAGGCCATCATGTGCCGGCCGAAATCCGGTAACAAGGGCAAGCGGGGCTGCCTGGCGACCAGCGTCATGCTGCTGGATTGCGCAAAACTGACCCACTGGAAGTTTGACGAGCAGTTCAACGAAATGTTCGAGTTCAAGCGCGACTACCTGAAATGGGTCTGTCTGAAATATGAAGACCCGGCGACCATCGGACTGTTCGAGAACGAATGGAATGATTTTGATCACCTGACGCCACAAACCAAAATGCTGCACACCACCAAGCGCAAGCACCAGCCGTGGAAGACCGGTCTGCCCATTGATTACCGGCCGGCCGATGCCTTTCAGCTATTCCCGCCCAGGCACTGGCTGCGGCGTACGCGTCGGGCCCTGTTTGGTGACTACGGTCTGCTGGGGACCTACGGCAGGCATCCCGACCCGAACCAGGAGAAGTTCTTCTTTGGTCTGGTAAAGGAGTGCCTGGACCAGGGCATTATCACCGAGGCACGGCTGCGCGAAGAGATGCAGTGCAACCATCTGCGCCATGATGCGCTGGAAGTCCTCGGCCGCACGCCGCCGCTGGCGGCCTGAAGCGTTTTTTCTATATAACAGGTGAGGCCCGCATGTCCGTACTGAATCTTGCCGCTATCGACAGCGCACCCCTGCAGCAGGACCCGTTCGATTTTCTGGTCGTGAAGGATGTGATTGCACCCGAGATGATTGCGACGCTCAACCATGACTACCCGCCGATCGACAAGCCGGCCAATTATGCGCCGAAGGACCTCGATTATGGCCCGAGCTTCCGGCAACTGCTGGATGAACTGGACAGCCCGGAGTTCGAACAGCATGTTGCAAAAAAATTTGGCGTTGATTTAAGCGGGGCGATCAAGACCATTACGGTGCGCAAGTATTCCGAGCCCAGTGACGGCAATATTCATACCGATCACTGGAGCAAGATCATCACCCTGCTGGTGTATTTCAACCCGGAATGGGAACAGGCCGGTGGCCGTTTTCGGGTATTGCGGTCCGGGACGGATATCGAGGACTATGTCGCCGAGGTGGCGCCGCTTGCCGGTACCGTGCTGGCATTCCATCGCTGTAACAAATCCTGGCATGGTTACAAGCCTTTCGATGGTGAGCGCCGCATGGTACAGATGAGCTGGGTCAGGCCCAATCGCCTGGCCTGGTATGCCCAGCAAACGGCCCGCTTCGGGACACATCTGTTCAAGTGGCTGTCCAGGCTATTTAATCGTTGAGAAGGTGATTGCTATGACATCAGGCATGTTTTCTTTCGATCAGTTGCAGTTTCGCTATGAACCCTTTCCCATTGGCATGGCAAGGCCATTGATGGATGCGAGCCTGTACCGCGACTTCGTCGGAGAGTTTCCCGATGTGGACATGTTCGGTGACCTGTCGGTCGTCGGCTACAAGTATTCGTTGTCGGAGAAAACCAACCGGCGTGCCTACCGGCAGCTGGTCCATACCCGTCCGGTCTGGAAGGAACTGCACAAGTGGGTAAAGAGCGACGCATTCATCAAGGATGTTTTGCAGGCCCTGGAAGAAAATCACCTGGAACTTGGCTACAAGATGTTGTCACCGGGACGGCGGGTTGCGCGGCGTATCAGCAAGCTGGCAAAGGGACACCTGCGCTCGACACGTGGCCAGCTTGGTGCCCGCTTTGAATATTCCATGTTGCCCGTTGATGGCGGCCATGTGCTGCCGCATACCGACTCACCCGGCAAGATTATTACCATCATCGTTTCCATTCTTGATGATAATGAATGGGACCCGGCTTTCGGCGGTGGTACTGACCTGAATCGTCCCAGGGATCCGGCATTGAACTTCAACCGGCTGAACCGCCAGGGACGCTTCGAGGACATGGAGGTCATTGACACCTTCGACTTCAAGCCGAACCAGGCCGTGCTATTCGTACGCACTTTCAACTCCTGGCATTCGGTACGGCCGATGCAGGGCAAAGACTCACCGGCCATGCGCCGCTCGTTGACGATCAATATCGAGGAACGTCACTGATATCCAGGGCGATACAGTTTTCTCAGGCACAGGGTGCGCCGTGTGCAACAAAAATGCGGCCTCGCGCAACGGCTACAGCAACCAGACTGGACTGGTGTATAAGTGCTGAAGAGATCGAGACCATTCGGGCCTGGATCGAAAATGGTGCTGTCGAAAACTGATCCGTGCCTTTTACCCGATACAGCTAAGAACAGAAAGTCCAGGTTCGCGGCCAGGCCTGCCCCGCGCAGGCGGGGGGTGTAAGCCGGGGGCCGGAATCCTGTGTCGGCAAAACATTTTCCCGGATTCCGTTTTACTACATCCGTGCTACAGGATTGAAATGGGTCAGCATGACAGCCGTTTGGCCGGGATAAACTCGGGTATTTCACCCAGATCGCGAAACTTCCGGTAGATATTATTCAGGTGGGTCTTCAGGGTTGCCTTCGAGATTGACAGGCGTTGGCAGATATCCGGATTGGTGACGCCCTGGACAGTCAGTGTAATAACCTCGGTCTCGCGCCGGGTCAGGCCCTTGCCCCTGAAGTAGTCGAGTGCCATGGCGTACCTGTCACCGAGCGGCTGCAGAAAGGTAATGATGCGCTCGGCGCTGCACAGCAGGGTGACATCATGGAAGCTGTCATTAATCCGGCTGTTCCGGTAGACATGCGTGCCCCAGCCCTGCCATTGCCGGCCCTGGTCGCTGGCATACAGTGCCATGCAGCCCTGTTCGCACAGCTTTCCCAGCTGGTTGCCGCAGACCTCATGGCAATAGTCATTCTGCATCAGGACGCGTTTCCCGGAGTCCTTGATACAGACGGCGATATTGGCCGATTCCAGCGACTCTGCCAGCATCATCCCGCTGCATTGCAGTGCGTCAGTCATTGGACTCTCCGCGACGGTCATGGGTTTGTTCCGGTAATCCGGATATGAATGTTCATTTCAGGTGCTTGTGCAGGCGCGCATCCCGGGTCTTGAAGTGTTCGGTAAACCAGCGCTCGACATGGCTGGCAAATTCTTCGTCACTGAAATAGGCATTCTCTTCATAGTCATCCATGATGTCGCGGAGCTCGTCGAGCAGCCGTTCGTGGTCATCCTTGTGGTCCTGGTACTGATCATAACGCTGCTCACGCATGATCTTTTCTTCCAGTGCGAAATGTGCCGACACGTGGGCGTAGATTTCACCAAGGAAATCCGTGACGGTAAGGGTCGCATTCTCTGCCGACATGGCGTCATGCAACTCGTTGATGAGCGCGATGAGTTCCCGGTGCTCATGATCGACATCGGCAACGCCTACCGAGAATTCGTCTTTCCACTCTATCAGTGCCATGGCGTCCTCACAGGAACAGGAAACCGCCCAGTTCGGGACGGAAATCGATAACAAAATTCTGCTGTGGCGTCAGTGTAATGTCAGCCGACTTTTCATGGTCGAAGCCGTCCGTGCGCCGACTGTCACGTAAACGTGCTGTCAGGTGGTGTTGGCCGGCATTGACCGAAAATTTTTTATAGGCCGTTGAGGCGCCATCGCTGGCCAGTCCTGAAGCTGGCAGTTCGTCGCGATAAATCAACTGGCCATCCAGCTCCACTTCAATCAGCAGGGGTACCCGTGCCCGCAGGCACTCGGTTGGCCGGCGCATGTTCGGTGGCAAGCGATTCAGTTCTTCCTGCGTCAGCCGCCGGCATTCCTCAATGTGTGCACCGGCATGGCTGAAACTCAGCTTGATGACCGCCTTGTCCGGGTTGAGATGGGTATAGGCGGGCCGCGTGGCAAAGTAGCCCACGACCACGGCAAACAGACTGTAGGCAATCGCCTGGCCGATTATCTGCATGACCCTACCCATGACTCTCAGTCCTGTCTGCAGTCGCTTCATCAACAGGGCGCCTGCGTTTTCGCTGCTTCAGGGGCGGTAGCACCTTCAGTCGGTCATGAAATGCGGCCAGTTCCTGCTGCAGGCGTTTGCTGCCGGTAATGCCGGCCCAGTATTTCCCGACCCGATCAGCCGGGACGCGTTTGCGCAGGTATGGATCACGCTCACCGGCGAGGCGCTGGTTTTCCCATTGCTGGCCAAGGCGGTAGTGACAATCGCCTTCGGAACAACCGGTCAGAAACACGCCCTCGGCATGCCGGCGGCTAATGACAAAGTCGATGAAGGCGGGCGGCAACTGGGCGATGCAGGATAGCTTTATTACGCCAATCTGGTCATTTTCGAGTTTTTCCAGGCCGGGCCCATGTTCACAGCCGTAAACAATGACACGTGCCGTGCCGGACAGTTTTTCTGCTATTGCCAGTGTCTTCTCCCTGAGGGCGCGCATGCCCTGGTCGGGCAGATCGATGCCCGGTACCAGCTCTGCCGTTCGGCGGAAGGGTGTGGAAGTAGGGCAGGCACCGACACAAATCCCGCAACTGGTACACAGATCATTGCTGACGATGGCCTCCTCTGAAAACTCTGCCCCGTCCGTGCGTGGCTGCAGGGATACTGCACTGAACGGACAGTCATCCACGCAGCGGCCGCAGCCGTTGCAGTTGTCGAGGTCGACCACGGCGGCCGCCTTGCGGCGCTGCGGCGGTAACCAGGGCAGGGCCAGTAACAGCAGGGTGCCGGCTCCGGCAAGTGCCCACATGGTCAGGCCGGGCAGCCGATCAAGCAACGGGTAGGGCGCCAGGTAAAACCAGTCAAAATCCATAATCGCGGGCACGATGTCCAGATTTGCGGGTGGCTGACTGACCGCCGGTTCGATAAAAGACAGGGCCAGCAACATGCCCAGGGTGCCGAGCGCAAGACCCACGGGCGGGTTTACCTTTGCATCTCTCTGGCGCTGGATATGGATCCACATCACCAGCAGCATGAACAGCGGCACGGCAATGTGTATGAATACCATGAGCGTGAAGAACCGGCCACTCAGTGTTTCGGAATTCAGGAAGTTACGAGCGATCGACTGGCCGAAGATGCCGAGTGAATCAAGCCACTCGGTCGAGGCGATAGCAATGTACTGGGCGAGTACATCCCAGACCATCCAGTAGCCAGTGATACCACAGGCAAACACCAGCCATATCAGGGGCACCCCGGTAAACCAGGCGAACCAGCGTGCACCGCGGTAGCGGTCCATGACAAACTCGCGCAGCAGGTGCAGCATCATGACAATAATCAGGGCATCGGAGGCATAGCGGTGCAGGCTGCGCATGACACCGCCGGCATACCACTGCACGTTGGTTATGTATTCAAGCGATTCGTAGGCCTGGCTGATGCCGGTATCGAAAAAGATATACAGGTAGATACCGCTGGCAATGACAATCCAGTAGAAGAACCAGCCGAGCGTACCGAGATGGTATAGCGGGTTCCATGCAGGGGTGAAGGCATTGTCGAACAGTTTATCGACAGATTCAAAGGCTGCTCGGGCAATGGTCCGCGGGCCGGTCACTTGTTGTTGCTCTCCTTATTCCAGGGTCTGCAAGGGTGCAGGGTGCGCACGGCGCACCACTACGTCAGTGGCCGGGCAGGCGTTGATTTTCGCCAGGCGCGGATTATAAACCAGGCTGTGCCGCCCAGTGCCAGCAGGCCCATGAATAAACCGATAAAGATCGAGTAGTCAAAACGGTACATCCCGGTGGTCGGATCATATACCGTGCAGAACAGCTTGATATTGTTCAGCATACTCTCGATCGGTGTGGCGGCAACCTGCTTGCCATAGAGCAGTTCCTTCAGTGGTTCGACCAGCGCCGGCGCATCCGGCGCCATGCCGTAGATCTGGCGATAGACCTTGCCCTCGCCATCCAGCAGCGTGGCCTGGATCATGTGGTCAAAGCCCTTCGGGCTGCTGAAATAACTGAAGCCGACATCACTGGCCAGTCGTTGCAGGGTTTCGGCATCGGCACTGACGAAATGCCAGTTGCTGGTATTGATATTTCGCTGTGCCGCGAACACACGCATACGATCGGGAGTATCGTTCGGCGTGTCAAAGCCGATGGTCAGCACCGGGAAACTGTCATCGCCCAGTGCGTCCCGCGCAATGTTAATGATCTTTGCCAGGTTGGTCGTCACGGTCGGGCAGATGTGATAGCAACTGGTGTAGATCAGGCTGATTACGACCGGCTTGCCGCGCAAGGATTCCAGTGTTACCTGTTTGCCATTGCCGTCAAGAAAGGTGTAATCGCCAACACCATGACCGATAGCCGCCTGACTCAGGGCAAGGGCAGCCTTCTCGTCATAACTCGCACTTTCTTTATCCAGGGCGGCACTGGCCGTGCCCGCGATGAACATGAACGCAACGATGAGGTGGCGTAACAGATACATTTATTGTTTCCAAAAGAATGAAATTTTACCGTAGAAGGACATTATTGACATGCTGTCTTGCAGGAGCGAGCTTGCTCGCGAACAGATCGCCCGCAAGCGGGCTCCTGCAAAAATACTCGATCATTATACCCGGAGATATTAGATCAGCCAGGCATCGAGGATGGCAGCGACCAGCAGCAGGCTCAGTTGTAACAGCGAGGCATGGAAATTGATCATGGCCGTTTGGGCTGAAGGGCTACGTACCAGCCCGATACTGGTCCAGACAAACCAGCCACCACCGATAGCGGCACCCAGCAGGTAGATCCAGCCCAGGCCATACATGACCGGCAACAGTGACAGGCCGACCAGCAATATGGTGTGTGCCAGGATTATGCGTGCCGCGGTCGCCTCATTGACCACCACCGGCAGCATGGGCACACCGGCTGCCGCATATTCATCCTTGTACTTGAAGGCCAGGCTCCAGAAGTGCGGCGGCGTCCACAGGAACAGTACCACCGCCAGTATCACCGGGGCGGGCGCCAGTCCGGGGTCAACCGCGGCGGCACCGGCAAGGATGGCAAAACTGCCGGCCAGTCCGCCGACAACAATATTCATCCAGGTGCGGCGTTTCAGCCAGACGGTATAGACCACGCCATAGACAAATGCACCGAGAAAGACATACAGGGCAGCAACTGCATTGGTCGCGAGTGCTGCTGCGGCAATGGAAACTGCCAGCAACAGCGCAATACCCGTCAGCCAGTAACCGTTGGCGGTAAACTGTCCGGTCACGAACGGCCGGTTGCGGGTACGCTGCATGCGCGCATCGAGGTCACGCTCCATGTACATATTGAAGGCGCCGGCACTTGCCGATGACAACAGCACGGCAAGGGCCAGCACCGCGATCTGCCATGGCTCCGGTGCCGGTCCGGGCGCCACGGCGATACCCGCCAGCGCCGTCAGCATGATGGCCGTACCGATGCGGACCTTGAACACCGAGTAGACGAGTGCCAGGGTCTCCTTCACCGGGACGCTGGCTGCTCTGCTGATCAGCGCAGTGGCCATACTTCTGACAGGTACTTCCAGTTGACGAAGTAGTAAAGCACAAAGGCCGTGAAGAATATGCCAACCAGCATCACAGTACCCGGAATCCTGATGTGTTCGGCACTACCGTACTTCGCGGCCGTCGTCATGGTCAGGCCTTCCAGCGGCTTGTCGCCGGTGCGCTTGCCAAACAGGACCGAGCCGACAATGATGGCAATAAAGGCGAAGCCACCGATTGCCGCCATAATAGCGCTGATGCCGTTCAGGCCCATCATCAGGTAGGCCGCGCCGGAGTAGTCATATTTGAGTACGGCATCGGCACCGGTGATGTCCCAGACCCGCCGGGGTACACCGAGTGTGCCGGCCCCCATCATGAACACCGAGATACCCATTATCCCCAGACCAAACAGATACGGTTGCCATTTTGCCAGTCCCTTCATAATCAGCTCCCGCTGGAAGATCAATGGCACCAGCAGGTAGGTGCCCGCCATGAACGCCAGCGTAGTGCCGGCAACCACGGTGGCATGGAAGTGACCGGGAACATACAGGGTGTTGTGAATAATCAGGTTGATCTGCTCGGTGCCCATGACCACGCCGGAGATGCCGCCGAGAAAGCCGAACATGACCAGCGACATGAACATGCCGGAGAACGCCGGGTTACCCCACGGCGCCTTGCGCAGCCACTCGAACAGGCCGTTGGTGTAACCGCGGGCGCGCTGGGCCGCCTCGATCGAACCCGGTACGGTCATGCCGTGCAGCATGCTGCCGAGTACCGCCAGGTACATGGCGTAACTGGTGTTGAAGATTTTCCACGAGGAGCTGATGCCCGGTTCCACCAGCAGGTGATGCGCACTGGCAAGCTGCAGGAACAGGATGTACAACAGGAATGCCATGCGGCTGACCTTCTCTGACAGCGGCTTGGCGCCAAGTACCACCGCAGCGACCAGGTACCAGATGGCAACATGAGCCGAGACATTGATCTGCTGGGAGGAATGACCCATGGCCCACCAGATGGTCTTGTACATCAGGCTATCGATGTTGCCGATGATGCCGACGGACCAGAGGAAGGTGGGGATCAGGATGATGGCGCCCGAGGCAATGGTAAACACGGCAATGATGGCGGCCGTGATCGCGCCGAAGGTCACCAGCGGTACCGATCCCTCATAGGTCTTCTCTTCCTTGGCGATCACGAGAGTGCCGAAAAATACGAAACAGCCGATCAGGGCGCCGACGGCGAACAGGATCAGTCCCAGGTAGAAATGCGGGGCCGCCTGCATCGGCACATACGAGGTGAACATGACGCTGGAATTGCCCTGCAGTACGGCCACATTGACAATCACGGCGCCGATCAGCATCAGGGCAAATCCCGTCCACGCCCAGCGTGGTGCCGCCAGGCGTGAATTCAGCAAGACTGCCGAGGCGAAATACAGTACCGCGATTTCGAAAAAGATAATCCACACCAGCAGTACGTCCAGGCCGTGACCGGTCAGTACCAGGTAGAACAGGTCGGCCGGCAGCAGGTGCACCCCGGGCCAGCGTGTCAGTGCGACCAGCAGGCCGAAGAAACCACCGACAGCGAGAAACACAATGGCCGTGACAGCATTGGCCTTGATCAGGTTCTCGGCGGATTTGTGAATGCGTAACCCGGTGGCCGGGCAGACGCGGTGATTAAAGTCTGACATTGCGTGTCTCCCTGTTATTCCGTTACGTAGATCTTGCCGATCATGTTGTGATGGCCAATGCCGCAGAATTCGTTACATACCACCCCGAATTCACCGGATTCATTGGGCGTCATGGTCACGACCATGTCGTAGTTGGGATGGACCTGCAGATTGATATTGACCGGTTGCAGCGAAAAGCCGTGTGTCCAGTCCATGGATGAAAGGTGCAGGCGGTAGGTCTGGTCCTTCTCGAACTCCAGGATGGGCCACCACTGCCAGAGTCTGGCAATCAGGTAGACATCGCTGCCGGGTGGAGGATGCACCACCGGGAATCCTGCTTCCTCGCGCACCTGGTACTGGTCCACCATGGCGTTGGCTTTTTCGGCAAAGGCCTCCGGTGTGGTGCGATAGGACTCGTTGGAAAGGTTTTGCTCACCTTCAATGTGCCAGTAGACCATTGCCGAGAACATGATCAGTCCCCAGGTAAAGGCGATAATTATCCAGATAATCTCGGTCCGTGCGATGGGTATATTCCACCAGATACGCTCGGGAGGAGGAGTAATGGCCATGGTGTGGTGCTCCCTTGGTTATTTTGCAATCGGAATTGAAATGATTTCCATAATTCCCCAGATCAGGTAGAAGACCGTTGGCATAACGACGCCCAGGAACAGCAGCAGGAACGGGTTGTCCAGCAGTTTCTGCATGGTTGGAATGGGTTCATTTTCGTCGTTTGCCGGACTTTGCCGGGTGCTGCTGTCGGAATCGGCCATTCTTGGTGCCTCCTCAGATTAAGGTAAGGGTGTGACAGATTGTCGCGGATTCAGGGGATCAGACTCCTAATGTTGATCAGGTTCTTTGACCTGGATCAAGTGGCTCTGCAATCGCTTTTATAACACCGGCCGGTCAGCCGGTCAGTTGGCGAATCAGGGTGAACGAGGTCAGCGCCATCACCAGCAGGATGGCGAAAAATATCAGGCCGCGGTATTCAAAACGTCTGCCGGCCGCGGTTTCGACCTGGTTCAGGATCCAGTCGGCCGCGAAATACAGGAGGATTGCGGCGAGGGTGAAATAGAGGATTTCCATAGGTCGGCCAGCTTAACCCGATGATGATGTGAAAGACCAGCCGTTTGCGGCATGGGCTTTTCATTGATGGAGATCAATGTCTTGCACAGGCGAGCGCTGATAATCCGCTTATGGCCACGCTTTCGACTGTAGTATGGTAGCCAGGATGAAACGCGGTGAAATCCGGGAAGTTATTTTAAACAAGTCCCCCGGATTCCGTTCGGCAACTGCTCCATGCGTTGCCCTACCTCCTGCATCCCTGCAGTCGTGCGCTGCATCCGGGCTACGGCTTGTCCTGTGTTTGTTGTTGCTTGCCGGTTTCTGGCACACGGCACGGGCCGATCCGGTTTCCGACCTTGCACTGCAGTATTTCCCGCAAGCGGATCGTGTTGGTGAATTCGAGGGCGAGCCGCTGGCGGCGCCAGTCTACCAGGATGAGCGGCTGCTGGGTTATGTGCTGCGAACCACGGATATTGCCTCTATCCCGGCCTACTCCGGGGAGCCGATTACCCTGCTGGTCGGCCTCGATCTTGACGGCTGGATTACCGGGCTTGAAATCCTTAAGCACTCCGAACCCATTCTCGTCGTGGGCGTGTCCGAGCAGGACCTGAAACACTATATCGACCAGTACCAGGGCGTGTCGGTGCTGGAACGCGTCAGGCTGGGTGGTTCACCGCGTGAGGGTTACGTGATCATCGACGGGATTACCGGGGCCAGCATCACCGCCATGGTGATGAATGCCACGGTCATGAAATCCATCAAGAAGGTTGCCGATTCCCGCGGTATTCCGCTGCAGGCCGAGGTGTCTGAAACGGTAGCCGGCACAGAAGCAGGCGGTTCACAGAAAACCCGGCAGACAGATGTGGCCACGGTCCAGCCGCCACCCGCCTGGTGGCTGGGCGAGACAGACGAGCCCTTCTGGGTCACGGTATGGCGCGAGCGGGTCTGGCAGATTGGGGTGCTGGTGGCCGCGCTGGCCGTACTGACCTTTATCCTGCTGTTCCAGGACTGGCTGACCCGCCGGCCCGGCCTGTTGAAGGTCGTGCGTACCGGTTTTCTGCTGTTCACGCTGTTTTTTATTGGCTGGTATACCCTTGCGCAGCTATCGATCATTCATGTCCTGACCTTCATCAATGCCATCCTGCACCAGTTCACCTGGGAGTCGTTTCTGGTCGATCCGCTGATCTTCATATTGTGGGGCTTTGTGGCGCTGACCTTGCTGTTGTGGGGCCGGGGAGTGTATTGCGGCTGGCTGTGCCCCTTCGGCGCCTTGCAGGAATTGATCAACCAGCTGGCCCGGCGCCTGAAAATCCCGCAATACAATTTCCCGGATGTTGTGCACGAACGCCTGGCGGCATTGAAATACGTCATCTTTGTCGCCCTGTTTGGCCTGTCCCTGCAATCAATTGGTTATGCGGCCATGGCTGCCGAGGTGGAGCCTTTCAAGACGGCGATTGTGCTGCATTTCAACCGCGACGGCATATTTCTTTACTATGCCATTGGCCTGCTGGTGATTGCCGTGTTCAATCGCAAATTCTTCTGCAAGTACCTGTGTCCGCTGGGTGCGGCGCTGGCGATTCCGGCGCCGTTACGTATTTTTGACTGGTTGCGGCGGCGCAAGGAATGTGGTCGTCCCTGCCAGATCTGTGCCGTGCAATGCGAGGTACAGGCGATCCGGCCGACCGGCGAGATCAACCCGAATGAATGTCACTATTGCCTGGATTGCCAGGTGATCTACTGGGACGACCACCGTTGTCCGCCGTTGTCGGAAAAACGGGTTCGCCGGGAAAAGAGCAAGGCGGCGCTGGAGCGTACCCGGGCGGCCAGTGCAGAGAAAAAGTCCGCGTAAGCATAATAACTGTGGCAGTTACGCGGCTATGAGGCGGCTAGTTGACATAGATCAAGGCTGATGGAATCGGCGCTTGTAGGATGCAAGTCAGGAAATTCGCAACAGGAGGAGTCGACATGAAGAACCCAGCAGTGTCCCGTCTGGCACGTATCGCAGTCATAGGCGTGCTTTCATTTGCCGCATATAGTGCTTATGCAAAATCTCCCGAACACCCGGCAACCCCCGAGGAAGAGTTGCGCTACAAGGGTGCACCGATCCCGGAGCAACCCGGTGCGAAGGTTGTAATAACACCCGGCGCCCCGGCCCTGACCGAAGCAGAATTCGCCAAGGCCAAACAGATATTCTTTGAGCGTTGTGCGGGTTGTCACGGTGTGTTGCGCAAGGGCGCGACCGGCAAGCCGTTGACTCCGGATATTACCCAGAAGGCCGGCACGGACTACCTGAAGGTGTTCATCGATTACGGCTCCCCGGCTGGCATGCCCAACTGGGGAACCTCGGGTGATCTCAGTGCTGATGAAGTGGTACTGATGGCCAAGTACCTGCAGCACGAACCGCCGATCCCGCCGGAATTCGGCATGGAGGAGATGAAGGCCACGTGGAAGGTGCTGATCGATCCCAAGAAGCGCCCGAAGAAGAAGAAGAACAAGTACAACATCGAGAACATCTTCTCCGTGACTCTGCGTGATAGCGGCCAGATCGCCCTGATCGACGGTGACACCAAGAAGATTATCAATATCATCGACACCGGTTATGCCGTGCACATCTCACGCTTTTCCACCTCGGGCCGTTATCTGTTCGTGATCGGGCGTGATGCCAGGATCAACATGATCGACCTGTGGATGAAGAAGCCCGACAACGTGGCCGAGATCAAGATCGGACTTGAGGCTCGCTCTGTCGAGACTTCGAAATACAAGGGTTATGAAGACAAGTACGCCATTGCCGGTTCCTACTGGCCACCGCAGTACGTGATCATGGATGGTGACACCCTGGAGCCGCTGAAGATCGTGTCCACGCGTGGCTATACCGTCGATACCCAGGAATATCACCCGGAACCGCGCGTGGCCGCCATTGTGGCTTCGCATGAGCATCCGGAGTTCATCGTCAATGTGAAGGAAACCGGTAAGGTCCTGATGGTCAACTACGAGGACATCGACAACCTCAAGGTGACCACCATCGGTGCGGCCCGCTTCCTGCATGACGGCGGCTGGGATTCCACGCACCGCTATTTCCTGACGGCAGCCAACAAGTCCAACAAGGTGGCGGTGATCGATTCCAAGGAAGGCACCCTGACGGCCATGGTGGATGTCACGGAGATCCCGCATCCCGGTCGCGGCGCCAACCTCAATGACCCGAAATACGGTCCGGTCTGGGTGACCAGTGCGCTGGGCAATGAAAATGTGACGGTCATCGGCACCGATCCTGTGAAACACAAAAAGCATGCCTGGAAGGTGGTGCACACCCTGAAGGGCCAGGGTGGCGGTTCACTGTTTGTGAAGTCACACCCCAAGTCGAAAAACCTGTGGGTGGATACACCGCTGAACCCGGACAGCAAGGTCAGCCAGAGCGTCGCAGTGTATGACGTGAACAACCTCGACAAGGGCTTTGAAGTGCTGCCGATTGCCGAGTGGGCCGCTATCAAGGGTGAAGGACCCAGGCGCGTCGTGCAGCCGGAGTACAACAAGGCCGGTGATGAAGTCTGGTTCTCGGTGTGGAGCGGCAAGGACGAGGAATCCGCCATCGTGATCGTCGATGACAAGACCCGCAAGCTGAAAAAGGTGATCAAGGACAAGCGCCTGGTGACACCGACCGGCAAGTTCAACGTCTATAACACCATGCACGACATTTACTGACCTGGCTACGCCGGAACCGGGAAGGGGGCTGCACCCCCTTCCCGGTTCCGTTTCCGGTGCATAAGAAGATGCGGCAACAGGTATGAGACGAACGCTAACATTACTGCTTGCCATTACCTTTTCCACCGGTTTGTCCGCGGCTGAATCATTACCCGACAGTGCGCGTCAGACCGAGCTGCTGTATCTCCTCAAACACGATTGCGGCTCCTGTCACGGCATGACCCGCCAGGGCGGGCTGGGTCCGCCGTTGCTGCCGGAAAACCTCGATGATCGGCCACAGTTGTTGCTGGTAAATACGGTGCTCGATGGCCGCAATGGCACGCCGATGCCGCCGTGGCGCGGTCAGTTGACCGCACAGGAAGCACAGTGGCTGGTGGAGGTATTGCGTGCCGGGGAGGGTTTGTGATGCCGGCCATGCTACCTGATGACCATCGCGCTGCGTTCCCGGTAAACAAACAACCATCACTGTCGCTGGGCGAAGTGCTGCGTGGCCATCTGCTTGCCGTGGCCGTCCTGCTGCTGGTGATGACCGGCCTGTCGTTTGCGGTATCGGCGGAATGCCTGACACGCGGTACCGGTGATCTTGGTGTGGTGATCGAGCGTGCCAGCGGCAGCGTGCAGATCGTGGATACCACTGCAAAGTCCAGTCTGTTCCGGGTCGAGGGGCTGGGTGATTTGTCGCATGCCTCGGTGGTGTTTTCCCGTGATGAGCGCTATGCCTACGTGTTCGGCCGTGACGGCGGGCTGTCGAAAATCGACCTGTTATGCGGCACGCTCGTCAAGCGCGTGCTGCAGGCCGGTAACAGCATCGGCGGCGCCATCTCACAGGACGGCACACTGGTTGCCGTGTCCAACTACAAACCGGGTGGGGTGAAAATCTTCGATGCCACATCACTCGCGCTGGTGGCCGATCTGCCGGCGCGCGATGGCAAGGGTGCGTCATCAAAGGTGGTGGGTCTGGTGGATGCGCCCGGGCAACAGTTTGTCTACACGCTCTACGATGCCGGCGAGATTCGCATTGCCGACCTGCGCGACCCGGCGAAACCGGTGGTGCAGGACTTCCGCCATATTGGTCGATTGCCGTATGACGGACTGATTACACCGGACGGTCGCTACTACATTGCCGGCCTGTTTGGCGAAGACGGGATGGCGCTGGTTGACCTCTGGGATACGGACAAGGGTGTCCGGCGCATCCTGGATGGTTACGGACGTGGCGAAGAGAAGCTGCCGGTCTACAAGATGCCGCACCTGGAAGGCTGGGCCATGGCCGGCCACACTTTGTTCCTGCCGGCGGTTGGCCAGCATGAAGTGCTTGTCGTCGACAGTGTTAACTGGCAGGAAGCCGGGCGCATAGCCGTGCACGGTCAACCGGTATTTGTCGAGGCGCGTCCGGATGGACGGCATGTCTGGGTCAACTTCGCACACCCGCGCAATGACACCGTGCAGGTCATCGATACCCGCACACTCAAGGTCATCAAGACACTGAAGCCCGGCAAGGGTGTCTTGCACATGGAATTCACACCGCGCGGTGAGGCGGTCTGGGTATCGGTGCGCGACCGTGACGTGGTGCAGGTCTACGACACGCGCACGTTTGCACGCATTGCGGAATTACCGGCCGCAAAACCCAGTGGTATCTTTTTTACGGCGCGTGCACACCGGACGGGACTGTAAACATGGCGAGCAGTAACACGGCAACTGTTGCAGTACTGAAAACACCGGCGCAGCTGAATGCGCTGGAGAAATGCCTGCTGAATGAATACCAGCGCGGCTTTCCGCTGTGTGCCTCGCCGTATGCCGAAATCGGCCGGCAGCTTGGTGTCAGCGAGACCGAGGTGATCGATACGCTGCGTTCGCTGCAGCAGCGTGGCCTGGTCAGCCGGGTCGGACCGGTATTCAAACCCAACCGGGCCGGCGCCAGCACGCTGGCCGCCATGGCCGTGCCCGCGGAGCGCCTGGCAGCCGTTGCCAGGCTGGTCAGTGCATTTGACGCGGTCAACCACAACTATGAGCGCGAGCATCATTTTAATCTCTGGTTCGTGGTGACAGCACCCGACGAGGTACATGTTCGTGAAGTGCTGGATGATATCGAGGTACGCAGCGGTATCGCCGTACTTGATCTGCCACTGCAGCATTCATTTTATATCGACCTGGGGTTCCCGCTATGGTGTTGAACGAGAGCGATCACAAGCTGGTTGCAGCGATACAGGATGGCTTGCCACTGGTACCGCATCCCTATGCCGCGCTGGCTGCAACAATTGGCACAACCGAGGCGGACATTATCGAACGCCTGCGCCGCCTGCAGGACGATGGCATGGTCAAGCGCATGGGCGTGGTGGTGAAACACCGGG
This sequence comes from Pseudomonadota bacterium, assembly GCA_039714155.1. Taxonomy (GTDB): domain Bacteria; phylum Pseudomonadota; class Gammaproteobacteria; order UBA9214; family UBA9214; genus SZUA-186. The sequence goes on from JBDLJX010000017.1 coordinate 32,859, forward strand.
CACTTGGTTATCACGCCAATGCCATGGTTGTCTGGGATATCCCGGACAGTGATATTGAGCGCGTCGGCGAGCTGCTGGCCGAACAGGAATGCGTGACACTGTGTTACCAGCGTCCACGTCGCCTGCCGGACTGGCCGTATAACCTGTTCTGCATGATCCACGGGCGTGAACGGGAGGCGGTATTACGCCGGCTGGCACAGATCATCGATGCCAATGGCCTTGGTAACATACCCCATGAAGTACTGTTCAGTCTGCGCAGCTTCAAGCAACGCGGTGCACGCTATGCCTTGCCCCAGGCTTCGATGCCGGTGGAGGTAGCGCATGGATAGCATCGACCGGGCACTGGTAAACGAATTGCAGGACGGCCTGCCGGTATGCCGGCGACCTTTCGATGCCATCTCAACCCGTCTGGGAATCAGCGTAACGGAAGTGACTGACCGGATCGGCAAACTGCTGGATGACAAGCTGCTGTCCCGCTTTGGCCCCATGTTCAATGCCGAACTGCTGGGTGGCGGTCTGACCCTGTGTGCCATGCAGGTACCCGAGGCGGACTTTGAGCGGGTGACCGAACAGGTGAATGCCTTTCCCGAGGTCGCACATAACTATGCCCGTGAGCATGAACTGAATATGTGGTTTGTACTGGCCACCGGGCAACCGGAGCGCATTGCCGGGGTGATTGCCGAAATTGAAACCGCTACCGGTTGCCGTGTCTACGACATGCCGAAGCGTGATGAGTTTTATATCGGTCTGAAGCTGCCGGTGTGACAGGAAATTATTGATGAATGCCGTACTGAGCCCGTGTCCGTACCAGGTCGATGCCATCGACCGGCAGATCGTTGTGGCGACCCAGGCCGGTCTGCCGCTGGTCGAGCAACCCTGGGATGCCGTTGCCGAGCAGCTGGGGCTGGACCCGGACGAGGTCGTGGACCGGGTCGCAGCCATGCAGGCGCACGGCATTATTCGCCGCATCGGCGCCGTGCCGAACCACTATGCACTGGGCTACCGCGCCAACGGCATGTCGGTCTGGAATATTCCGGATGAGCTTGTCGGCGAGCTGGGCCAGCGTGTCGGTGCACTCGATTTTGTCAGTCACTGCTACCACCGGCCACGGCATCTGCCGTTGTGGCCCTACAACCTGTTTGCCATGGTGCACGGGCGCAGCCGTGCTGAAGTGGATTCACGGGTGAAGGTGATTGCAGAAATGCTGTGTGGCGCCCGCCGCGGTTACGACGTGCTCTACAGTACGCGTATCCTGAAGAAAACCGGCCTGCGAATCCAGGGGTAGGGCATCATGTTCCGAATGTCACATTTCATGCGGGAACTGGTTGATCCGACACCACTGGTTCCCGCGCGCCAGCCACCGGGGCCGGTGGTGATCTGGAACCTGATCCGGCGTTGCAACCTGGCCTGCAAGCATTGTTACTCGATTTCGGCGGACACCGACTTCAAGGGCGAGCTGTCCACCGACGAGGTCTACACGGTCATGGATGATTTGAAGGCCTACGGGGTGCCGGTGCTGATCCTGTCCGGTGGCGAGCCGCTGCTGCGTCCGGATATCTTCGATATCTCACGACGTGCGAAGTCGATGGGGTTTTATGTCGGCCTGTCCACCAACGGCACGTTGATTGATGACACCAATATCGATGCCATCGCCGACATGGACTATGACTATGTTGGTATCAGTATTGACGGCATGCGCGACACGCATGACCGCTTCCGCCACAAGCAGGGTTCGTATGATGCATCCATAAACGGCATTCGCCTGTGTCGTGACCGCGGCATCAAGGTCGGCCTGCGCTTTACCATGACACAGGACAACGCTGCCGAGCTGCCGGACATATTGCGGTTGATGGACGAGGAAAGTATCGACAAGTTCTACCTGTCACATCTCAATTATGCCGGTCGCGGCAATCGCAACCGCAAGGACGATGTACACCTGAATATTACCCGTGATGCCATGAACCTGTTGTTCGAGACCTCACTGTTTCACGCAGAGCGGGGCGACGACATGGAATTTGTTACCGGTAACAATGACGCCGACGGGGTCTACCTGTTGCAGTGGGTCAGGAAACACTACCCGGGCAAGGCCGCCCATATTGCCGCAAAACTGGAGCAATGGGGTGGCAACAGCTCCGGTGTTAATATCGCCAATATCGATAACCTCGGTACCGTTCACCCCGACACCTTTTGGTGGCACTACAGCCTTGGCAGCGTGCGCGAGCGACCGTTCTCCGACATTTGGGAAGATACCCGTGATCCCATTATGGCTGGCCTCAAGGCACGCCCGCGGCGCATTAAAGGACGTTGTGGCAAGTGCCGTTACTTTAGTATCTGTGGGGGAAATACCCGCATCCGGGCCTTCCAGACAAGCGGTGATCCCTGGGCCGAAGACCCGGCCTGTTATTTGACGGATGATGAGATAATCATTGATAATGATAGGTCCATTAATAATATCTATCAAATAACAACAAAAGCAGGCTGAGGGCATGCGTGCCTGGAGGTGTATTTTTTATGGCAAAGGAAACAACCGACGACACGGATCAGCCGTCCGCCAGCCATCCGGAACATCACGACAAGGTCGAAATGAAGGCCGACAACGTCGTCCTGCAGGGCGATGCAATGGACCGCTTTGTCCATGTGTTCGAGACCAGTGCCCGGCGCTGGGAACTGGTTGTCTATCCCGCAATGCTGGCCTTTGTCATTCTCGCGGCCTACGGTTTCTTTATTATCTATACACTCAGCAAGGACATTCATACCCTGGCACAGGGAATGGATCCACAGATGGCGAAAAACCTCTCCAATATATCTGACAGTGTGACTTATTTGTCCGAGAACGTGCGCACCATGACGCGCCGTATCGACAGGATCAGCGGTACCATGGAGGACATGGCGCTGACGCTCGAGGATGTTTCCGGCAAGATGGATACGCTGCAAACACTGGAGCCGATGCTGGTTCATATGGGCGCTATGGATGGCTCGATGCACACCATGACCATAGAAATTGGCGCCATGCGTCACGAGGTGAGCAATATGAGACAGAGCATGCGGCCGATGAAATTCATGAATAACTTTATGCCGTGGTAGCAAGACAGGTTGTTACCGGGTTACTTTTCCTGCTTGCCAGTATTCCCCTTGCCATTGCCGGAGCGACACCGGTAGCCGGCACCCCGTATTACCACGACAGCTTCGATCCCGGCCTGAAACCCTGGCAGCCGGCGCCGGAACGCAACATTGAAGAGGTCTACCAGCGCTATGAATACTTCCAGCTGGTGTATGGTGATGACGGCAAGCTCGTTACCGTAACCCGCTTTCTGCAAGGCAAGCCGGTCGAGGTCAGCAGTTATCGCCGCCAGCCGGATGGTTCGCTGCTAGCGGCAACCGGGACAGCCGGTATTGCTGCGAGCAGTACGCTGTATGCAACCCACTGTGCTGTCTGTCATGGCGCTGACCGGCTGGGTGGCACCGGGCCGGCACTGCTGCCCTCAAATCTGCGCCGTTTACGCAAGCGCACAGCCGGGCAGGTTATCCGGGAAGGCCGGCCGGCCACCCAGATGCCGCCTTTTGGTCCACAACTCGATGACGCGGCGATCCAGTCACTGATCGACTATATCTATACAGCGCCGGAGGCAGTGCCGGACTGGGATACGAATGCCATTGCGGCGTCACACACGGTCTGGCTGAGCGCAGAAAAGCTGGGGGCAAGGCCGGTACACGACGCCGATCCGCTCAACCTGTTCTGTGTGGTCGAGGCCGGTGACCATCACATCACGGTGCTGGATGGTGACCGGCTCGAGCCGATCCATCGTTTCCCGACCCGCTTTGCCCTGCACGGTGGCCTGAAATATTCACCGGATGGCCGTTTCGTTTACCTGGCCTCGCGTGATGGCTGGATCAGCAAGTTCGATCTCTACAGCTTGCAGATGGTTGCCGAGGTGCGGGCCGGCATCAATACGCGCAATATCGCGATTGACGGGGATGGCAGGACATTACTGGTTGGCAATACGCTGCCGCACAATATGGTGTTGCTGGATGCGGAGGACCTCGGTTTGCTCAGGGTGATCCCGGTAGTGAATGCCGCTGGCAAGAGTTCGCGCGTCAGCGCTGTCTATCAGGCCACGCCGCGCGGCAGCTTTATCGCGGCATTGAAAGATTTTCCGGAAGTCTGGGAAATTTCGTATACAGGGGATAATTACCCGATACGTCGTTTACCCCTGCAGCAGGTGCTGGATGATTTCTTCTTTGACCAGTCCTATCGCTACCTGATCGGTGCCGACCGCGCCAGTCACGGTGGCCAGGTGATTGATCTTGATACCGGCAAGCCGATTGCCAGCCTGGACCTCGATGGCATGCCGCACCTGGGCTCGGGGATCACCTGGCAGTATCGCGGCCGGCCGGTGATGGCAACGCCGAATCTCAAGGCCGGCAAGGTGACGGTGATCGATATGACGGACTGGCAGGTCATCAGGGAGATCAAGACCCTTGGTCCGGGTTTTTTCATGCGCAGTCACGAGAACTCACCCTATGCCTGGACCGATGTATTTTTCGGTCCGGAGCGGGATGCCATGCATGTGATCGACAAGCGCAGCCTGGAGATCGTGAAAACGCTGCGTCCGGAACCGGGCAAGACCTCGGCGCATGTTGAATTCAGCCGCGATGGCCGTCATGCGCTGGTGAGCCTGTGGGAGATGGACGGGGCGCTGGTGATCTATGACGCGGCCTCACTCAAGGAGGTCAAGCGCATCCCGATGCGCAAGCCGTCCGGCAAGTACAATGTCTATAACAAGATTCACCGCTCCGCCGGCACCAGTCACTAATTTGATCTGGATTAAAATTGGTGCTATCGGTTTGAGCTAACGTAACATATTGTTTTTCCAAGGGTATGGTATGCACATGCCGTCAGAAAAGCAGGCCATGTCTTTGGTCTGCACGGCCTGATGTGGTCTATACTAGATGTCACTGCCTCATCCGGCGGGTAACAACAATACGAGAAGGAGGATCGCCATGTCTGTTAAACAAAGTGTTCTGGTGCTTGCCCTGTTCGTCATGCCATTTTCAACTGCCATGGCAGAAGAAAGTATGGCAGATGCGCCGGCCG
>JBDLJX010000018.1:0-37411 GCA_039714155.1 Pseudomonadota bacterium
CTTGGAAAGGACTATGGCCATTCCCTGCGAGGCGCGCCTTGCCCTGAACGCTGACAGACCAACTGAACCCGGCAATATCATCTTGAAAGAGTACTAGTACTCATCATGGTAGCCAAGGATACCACGTTCAAGCACACTATCGACCTGGCTGCCGAGACTGGTCAGGCCCTTCAGTTCGACTTGCAGGAACATGGCGGTGTTGCGATCACCATCTTCATCGTTGACAAAACTGCGGCCGATGAACTGCACATTCCAGCAACAGCTTTCATAACCGATGCCGGCTACTGCCTCGAGGGTCTCGTCGTCATCCAGCGAATAATTCCAGCGGCCAACCAGATGCCATGCGTCACCCAGCGGCCACAGGAACGAGACGTCGGTCTGCTTGAGGATATCGCGACGGTAGCGGTAGGAAAGGTTCAACAGTTGCCGGTCGTTCACCTTGTATTGCAGTAGTGCATCGTAACGGCTGGTATGGGTCTCGCCCGGGTTCCACAGGATTTCCGTGCCGGCGTTCCAGTGTCTGCCAAACGCCATATGGACTTCACCAATGATGTCCGAACTGTTATCGGTCTCCATGACTTCGCCGGGCAGGGTGACCTTGCGGTCGCGGAAGTAGAACAGGTTGCCGAGACTGGCGCGCAATTGCTGCCGGCCGCTGGCGGGATCGAGTACGCGCGTGGTCAGGGCCACTGCGAGCTGGTTGGCATCGCCCATCCGGTCCGGCCCGGTGAAGCGGTTCTCGGTGAACAGCTGCCAGAAGTTGAAATCGTAGTCGCCGGTATCGAATACCGGGATATCGTCCTGGCCCTTGTTCGGCACGTTCAGGTAAAACAGGCGTGGTTCCAGCGTTTGCAGCAGGTCGGCTTTACCCCACTGGAAATTGCGGTCGAAGAATGTGCCGCTGTCGACACTGAACACCGGTGTGGTGCGGTCCGGGTTGTCCTCCTCGCCGGGATCGGTGTTATCCAGCCGGTAGCGGGTATAGCGTACGCCGGCGGACGGTTGCAGGAACCAGGCCGTGGAACGCAAGGGCAGGGTGATGCGCGGTTGCAGGTCGATGCGCGTGCCGGTGATGCTGCTGTCGCGATCGAATTTCGACAGTTCGGAATCAAGCCCGAAACGCAGGCCATGCCATTTTTGTCGCGGGTCGGCCGTGAAACGCACGCGGGGCAGTAGCTTGTAGGGGCGATCGTCCGAGGCAATGGTCGGGTCGACGGTCTGGAAGTTTAGCGCCCGCCCGTCGAGCGTCCAGCCGTGGCCGTGCCAGGCCGCTTCCGCCTGTTGCCGCAGGTGGGTCTTGCTCGATGACACCAGGTTGTCACCAAGATCGGTGAAATACTCCTTGTCCGAGACGCGGCTGGCATCGATTCTGGTATCCATGCGCCGTAGCGGGTGGCCCCGGTGCTTCATCGCCACCAGGCTACGGTTCTGGTCATCAAATTCATTGTCACTTGGCAGATATTCACCGCTGATCTGGCCATTGTTGATGCCGGTCAGGTAACGGAATTCACCGCCCAGCATCAGGCCGCGCTTGCTCATGATGCGCGGTGTGAGGGTGGCATCATAGTTTGGCGCCAGGTTCAGGTAGTACGGTACGCTGGTCTCGTAACCGCTTTCCTGCGAGTGGCCGAAGCGCGGGATCAGGAAACCCGATTTGCGCCGGTCATTAATCGGAAAGGTGATCCATGGCAGGTACAGGACCGGTACGTCATGCACCGAAAACGTGGCGTGTTCCGCTACACCGGTGCCGTCGGTGTGATCGAAGGTGACCTCGTCCGCGGACAGCCGCCAGTCATTGTTGCCCGGCGGGCAGGTGGTGTAACTGGCCTGTTCGAGTCGCTGGTGCTGGCGGTCGTCGATATGTACCGTCTCGGCCCTGCCGCGGCCGTGCTGTTGCGGCAGGGTGTAGTCGATGCCGTAGAGCTTGCCCTTGACGGTGTCCGGGTAGACCCGGCCGTGATCACCGTGGAACTCAAGGTCGGGACTGACATAGTGGATATTGCCGCGGGCATCGACCCAGCCTTCCTCGCGGTTGAACATCAGGGTGTCGCCGCTGAGTTGTTGCTCGCCACGGCTGACCACGGCATTGCCTTCGAGGATGTAAATATCGTCACGGGTCTCGGCCGAGTCCGCACTCATGCGGGTGTTGTCATCATCGGGACCGGCGGGGGTGAGCAGTGGCGTTGGCGTGTTCGGCGGGCAGAAATGCCATTCGTCGTCCCTGTCGGCGGCCATTGCCGCAGGGATCAGGGCCATGCCGCAGATCGCCGGGACCAGATAACGGCGCAGGCTCATGCGGATCTTTCCTGGCAGGATGCGGTCAGTCTGATCAAGGTCATGGCAATTGCGGGTCTGGGGCGTATTAATGGGCTGAAGTACCCGTCCGGCACGCTGGCGGGCGCATCGTAAAATCGCATAGAATGGCTTGATATTCAAATATTTTTGTAATTTCCCGGGAATGAAGAAAACGACCCAACGCAACCTCCTGATTGGGCTTGCCCTGCTGGCGATACTGCTGGTCCTGACCCGCCCGGACAAGACGCCGGAGCTGGAAGAAGCGGTGCCGGCACGGGTGCTGGTGGCCAGTGTGACAACCCATGATCTGGTGCCCGACGAGACCGTCAGCGGCCACCTGGAGCCGATGCGCAAGGCAGCCTTGCATTTCGAGCTCATCGGCCAGGTGCGCGAGCGGCTGGTGGAGCCCGGTCAGCGGGTCGAGGCCGGCGCGACGCTGCTGGCACTGGATGAGGGTGACTACCGTGACGCGCTGGACCGGGCCGAGGCGCAATTACAACTCGAACGCAGCAATATCGACAAGGATCGCGAACTGCTGAAACTGGCTCGCCGCAATCATACCTTGCAGAAAGATGAAGTGACGCGGCTGGAGAAGCTCGGAAAGGACTCGCTGGTTTCCCGGTCGCGGCTGGACGAATCCCGCATCAAGCTGCTGCAACTGCAGTCGGAGGTGGCGCAGTTGCGCAACAGTACCGATACCGCCAAATCGCGCTTGCGGCTGCTCGAGTCGGAACGCAACCGCGCCGAACGTGACCTGTTGCGTACGCAACTGCAGGCACCGTTCACCGGCATCGTTAACCGTATGGATGCAGAGATCGGTGATTACGTCACACCCAGTTTGGCTGTAGCCGAGTTGATTGATATCTCCAGTCTTGACCTGTATGCCGAGGTGCGAGGTGAGCTGGCACAGGCACTGTCGCACGGACAGCAGCTTGTCGTTACGATGGACGGTAAGGCCATCGACGGCACCCTGGTGGCATTGCAGACCGACCCGGACCCGCAAACCTTTACCCATGCACTGCGTATCCGCATTCCGGGCGATGCAGCGCGTTCCGGCAGTGTCGCCCGTGTGCGCCTGCCATTGCAGCCCCTGCGGCAGGTTATCGCGATACCGACGACGGCCATCCTGCAGGATGAGGGCAATACCTGGGTGTTCCGGCTCGACAGCGATGTACTGGTGCGCCGCCGGGTGATCACCGGCATGCGGGTCGATGAACTGGTCGTCATTCGTGACGGTTTGGCGGCCGGCGATACCGTGGTGGTTCGTAATGTCGCCGCCCTCAGTGACGGCCTGCGTGTCAATGCGGTTGTGGCTGATCAAGTCGCCAAGCCCTGACAAGCCATGGAGCGGCTATGCCACTGATCCGTTTTTCCATTAACAACCCCCTGATCACCAATCTGATGCTGGGCATCGTGGTGATCCTCGGCGTGTTGTCGTGGCAGGCCATGCCGCAGGAGATGTTCCCGGCCATCGAGCTTGACGCGGTCAGCATCAATGTCGAGTACGAGGGTGCATCGCCGGAAGAGATCGAACGCCAGATCACCATCCCCATCGAAGAGGAATTCGATGGCATGCCGGAGATCGACGTCATGAATTCGACCAGCCGCGAAGGCATGGCCTCGGTCATGATCAAGCTGAAATCCGGCACCGATGTCGATCAGTACATGCGCGATGCGCAGACCGCCATTGACCAGGTCACCGACCTGCCGGACGAGGCCGAGGAACCGGAGCTGGTGCGCCTGAAGGCACGCTTTCCGGTCATTAGCATGACGCTTTATGGTGATGTCGCACGCGGCTACCTGTATGACCTTGCTGATGATGTCAAGCAGCGCATGCTGGCCCTGCCCGGTGTGGCTGCGGTTGGTGTGGCCGGAGATCGTGACTGGGAGATCTGGGTCGAGGTCGATCCCTACCGGCTGGCCGCGCGCGAAGTGTCGCTTGGCCAGGTGATTGCCGCTATCCGCGGCAATCTGCGCGACCTGCCGGGCGGCTCGCTGAAGGCGCGCGAGGGTGACATCCTGCTGCGCGGTATGGGCGTGGTGCCGGAGCCGGCGGCGATCAACGGCATCGTGGTGCGCAGCAGTGAATCCGGTGGCCAGTTAACGCTCGGCGAACTGGCCAGCGTGCAGGTGCGGCTGGAGGAGGCGAAGACCATCGGCCGTTTCAATGGCCGGCCGTCGGTGAACCTCACTGTGACCAAGACCAGGGACGCATCAACGCTGGATGTCTCGGATGATGTGCGTGCGTTTGCCGCGCAACTCGAGGGCGAGTTACCGGAAAGTATCCAGGTCGGCCTGTTCAGCGATCTGTCGAACTACGTGCGTACCCGTCTCAACACGGTGAAGTCATCGGGCGTTGTCGGTCTGACGCTGGTGCTGCTGTCGTTGTACCTGTTCCTGAATTTCCGGGTGGCGCTGATCACGGCGATGGGTATCCCGGTATCCTTTCTGTTTGCCGCCATTGCGCTGTATTACCTCGGACACACCATCAATATGGTATCGCTGTTTGCCTTCCTGATTGCGCTTGGCCTGATTGTCGATGACGCCATCATTGTCACCGAGAATGTCTATCGCCACATGGAACTGGGCAAGCCGGCGCACGAGGCGGCGCGTGTTGGCGCGCGCGAGGTCCTGTTGCCGGTGATTGCCAGCACCACGACCACCATGGCGGCATTCATGCCGATGTTTGCGATCACCGGCATGATGGGGGAGTTTATCGCTGTCATCCCCGTGGTCGTAACCGCATCACTGGCCGGGTCGCTGTGGGAGGCCTTCGGCGTATTGCCGTCACATGCCGCCGAGCTATTGCAATACGACCCGCGCTCGAGACGCAACTCGCGCATCGACTGGGGCAGGTTGCTCGGGCACTACACCGGCCTGCTGCGCTGGTCGCTTGGCAATCGTTACTTTGTTGCCCTGTTCGCCATCGGTGTACTCGCCATTACTGTCATCTATGCCAGTACCCGGTTGCCGTTCCAGTTGTTCGATGACGTCGATATCGGCCAGTTCTTCGTCAATGCCGAGGCGCCGAATACCTACAGTCTGGAGGACACCGCCAAGCTGGCAAAGCAGATGGAAGACGTGGTGCTGTCGACGCTGGCTGACGAGGACCTTGACACCCTGTTGACCAACGTCGGCGTGACGTTTATCGACTTCAACCGCTTCGAGACCGGTTCGCATTACATCCAGCTGATTGTCGATCTCGAGAAGCGCCGGCCGCAGGGGTTGATCGAACGCTTCGTTTCGCCGGTGGTGAGTCTCAAGTTTGCGTGGGAGGGGACACGGACGCGCGATACCGAGGCTGTCATCAATGACATTCGTGAACGCATCAAGGGTATCGCCGGCATCAAGCGGGTGGCTATCCAGCGAACCCAGGGTGGCCCGGCCGGCGCCGATATCGAAGTCGGTATCACTGGCCCTGATGCCAATGTGTTGCGTGCCGAGGCCGGCCGGATCCTGGCTTACCTGTCACGCCTGCCCGGGGTACAGGACGTACGCCAGAACCTCGAGCCGGGCAAGCTGGAATACCGTTATTCACTGAATGACCGAGGCCGGGAACTGGGGCTGAACCAGAGTGACCTTGCTGATGCCGTGCGCACCGGCTTCCTTGGAATCGAGGCGGTTCACGTGACCCGTGGTGATGAACGTATCCCGGTGCGGGTCATCTACCCGGATAACATCCGCAAGAACAGCGACCTGGAAAAACTGCCCATCACTCTCGATGATGGCCGGCTGGTGTACCTCGGGGATGTTGCCGGGATCGAGACCGGCCGTGCCATGAATACCATCAGTCGCCGCGATACCTTGCGACTGGGGCTGGTGACTGCCGAGGTGGACGAGAGCGTCACCACGTCGCTGGCAGTCACGCAGCTGCTGGAACAGGAATTTGCCGGCCTGCCTGAACGGTTGCCAGGTTATGAGCTGATCTTCCTGGGTGAGAAGAAAGAAGCGGCCGAGTCCTTCCAGGGGATGCGCCAGGCGATAATTATTGCCGGGGCGATCATCTTCTTTATTCTTGCGGCACTGTTTCGTTCCCTGCTGGACCCGCTGGTGGTCATGTTCGCCATCCCGTTCGGCTTTATCGGCGTGGTGTTCGGCCACATGCTGTTCGGTTACAACCTGCAGTTCCTGTCGATTATCGGTTTCCTGGCGCTCACCGGCATCGTCGTTAACGACTCGCTGATTCTGATCAACTTCGCCGAGCGCCTGCGGCGCGAAGGCCATGGCCGGATCGATGCGCTGGTCGGGGCCGGCCGCGTGCGTGCCCGCCCGATCCTGCTGACCAGTATCACCACCTTCCTCGGTATCTCACCGCTGATTTTCTTTGCCACCGGGCAAACGGCGTTCCTGTCACCGATGGCCGTCAGTCTTGGCTTTGGCCTGCTGTTCGCCACCGGCGTGATCCTCATCGCCATCCCGTGCTTCTACCTGATCGCCGATGACATGAAGGACTGGAGCTGTATCAAATACCGCGAGTATTTTCCGAAGACCGAAGACCTGTAGGCTGGGCAAAGCACAGCGTGCCCATCCTGCGGTCAGGGGAGAGGGGGTATAATCACTTCTCCAGGTATTCAGTAAAAAGGAATAACACCTTGCCCGAACGACTCGAAGCATTGAAGCGCTGGCTCGAAGACGAACTCGACTTCCGTGAATACATCCTCAATCCCGCTTCCGGCGACGCCAGTTTCCGACGCTATTTTCGTGTTACCCATGATGATGTCAGCTACATCGTCATGGATGCACCGCCTGACAGGGAAGATACCCGCCCGTTTGTCACCGTCAACAAACTGCTGTTCGATGTCGGCCTGAACGTACCGGAAATCATTGACGAGAACCCGGCGCAGGGTTACCTGCTGCTTGGCGATCTCGGTACTACCCTGTACCTGGATGTTCTGAATGCAGATACCGTCGAACACCTCTATGGTGATGCCCTGGCGGCGCTTGCTGCCATCCAGATTTGCCAGCCGGCAGATGGTGTACTGCCTGACTACGATCGGGAACTGTTACTGATCGAGATGCTGTTGTTTCGTGACTGGCTGGTTGGCACCCATCTCGGCATCGAACTGTCGGCTGAGGATGCACGCATGCTGGCCGCGGTCTTCGACCTGCTGGCCGACAATGCCCTGTCGCAACCGCGGGTGGTGGTGCACCGCGATTACCATTCCCGCAACCTGATGTTCACCAAACAGAATAACCCCGGCATTATCGATTTCCAGGACGCGGTCATTGGCCCGGTCACCTATGACCTTGTCTCGCTGCTGCGCGATTGCTATATCCACTGGCCACGGGAACAGGTAGAGGACTGGGCGCTGGGCTACCAGGACCTTGCCCTGCAGTCCGGCATCTTGCGCGAGGAACACGAAGATCCACAGCAGTTCCTGCGCTGGTTCGATCTCATGGGTGTACAGCGTCACCTGAAAGCTGCCGGCATCTTTGCGCGCCTGAACCACCGTGACGGCAAACCGGGATATCTCGGCGACATTCCGCGCACGCTCGCGTATGTGGTCGACGTGGCCGGGCGCCACGCCGAGCTCGGCAGTCTTGGCGAATTCGTCAGCGACCGCGTGCTGGGACACCTCTAGCGGCCAACGCTGGCAGCCTGCAGGCAATCGACGGTCATAATGAAATGAACGGGACGGTATCCCGGGAACCGGAATACGTAGCTATTGATGCCATTTATGCGCTGCGGGTACGCTGGCTGTTGCTCATCGCCTTCGTGCTGTTCGTGGCCGGCGTCATTGCGCCGATGATGACGATTTCAAAGTTTGTCGTGGTGACGAACACCTTCTCGGTACTCTCGGGTGTCACGGAACTTTTCCGCAACGGTAACTATATCCTGTTCCTTGTTGTGGCGGCATTCAGCATCGTGTTGCCGTTGCTGAAGATCGGCGTGCTCTACAGGATCGTGGCGAGACACCGGCACGCCGGCGAACAACTGTCCAGGTACCTGTACCTGATGCACCACTACGGGCGCTGGGCGATGCTCGACGTTATGGTCGTTGCCGTGCTGATCGTGACAGTCAAGCTGGGGGCGATTGCCAGCATCGAGGTGCACTACGGCCTGTACGTGTTCGGCGCGGCGGTACTGATGATCATGCTGATTACCGGCCTCGTGGTGCGCTTGGCAGAGCGTGCCGGGCAAGAACACGGTCCAACCTGATTCTGTATCCGGATTTTCGCTAATCCTCTATGGGATCGGCTGGGCAATCAGGCGTAAACTGAAAGCCAGGCAGCTTGAAGAGGTTTAGTGCAAGGTGACGGGTGGACGTCGACAGGGGTTGATTGAGAGTACCCGGGCAGACATAGTGGAATAAGGCTAAAAATAGTGCGTAGCGGACACGGCGCGGCAACGACAGGCGTCAGCCTGTGTTTAATTACGGATGTAACTTTAGCTCGTGAAACTGTTAATAAAAATCTTGGCGTATTTACTGGCGGTTGTGCTGTTATCAGTCGTTGGATTATTCGCCTTTCTGTTTATCACTCAACAGCTCCCGGATACGGCCGAGGTGGAGCAGTACTTTTTCTCTCATCAGGCTGAATTGCAAAAAGTAAATACTGAAATAATTGCGAGCTGGAGGCGGGGCAGCCAACCAATTCTGCAGAGAACAGCAAGGCGGGTTATTTACGGGTGGAGGCGGCATTAAAACCGCTGTCTATAAAATACTATACCCACCGACGCGGGTTTGGTGTCGGCACATTTGGTACCGGCATCGCCTGGCTGGAAAATCCCCCGGATAAAATATGTCCAGGCCTTGAGGCAATGAAACAAGATGACAGGCAGATTGAGGGGTTTGTTGGCTTCGGCCATTTATCCGGTAACTGGTACTACTTCCGCGGGGAACTGGATTGAGCAGTAAGAGAGGGACAGACCATGATTTCTCACCTGCGAAATACGTGATCTGTCCCGCTGCTACGCCTTCAGTCATTCAAGTCGGCCATTACGCAACTGCAGGAAGATGACCAGGTGCGTGATGATGTAGAACGGCACGATGAGCGTCGGTATCAGGCTGAGTGGCAGTGATCCCATTACATCAGTGGTGATGCCTTTACCAAGCCAGGCGGAGCGCAGTGCTGTACCAACCGTTACAGCGATCAGGAAATCCAGCAGGCCGAAGCTGTTCCATATTCGTAGCGCCTGTTTTGATACCTCTCTGCCACGCAGCAGGTTGATGCCGATCAGTGTTGCACCGATGGCGGCCAGCGCATCGCCGGCGCCGGCCAGCCAGGCAAACAGCCCTGGTAATACGTTATGGGCATACAGGAACAGAAAGCCAAGCCCCAGCATGCGCCAGCTGTGCAGGATCACCAGTACACCGGTGTCCAGTGACAGCATGTACGAGCGGAACGACGGGTTTGTCCGGTAGGTCAGCGCAAAACCGGCTACCGGAATAACGATGAATGCCGGCATCAGGAAATCATTCGTTGCCAGTACGCCGATGGCGGCCAGTACAATGGCGCTGACAACCCATAGCAGTAGCAGCAGTGACCAGGTACGGATGCGGCATTCGCAGGGATTCATTGCTAACGTTGTCATAGCTCACCTCGCTTGTCTGTGATTTCCATCAGGCGGTTTCGTTGATTGGTTCAATGGCGCGCTGGTAGGCCGGTCGGGCCGTGACGCGCTGTATGTAGGCCAGTAAAGGCGGATGGTCTTCGAGTAACTCGGGCAGCCAGGTCAGCGTGGTCCCCAGCATGATGTCGGCACAGGTGAATTGCTCACCCAGCAGGTAGCCGTCATGATCCAGTTCTTTTACCAGCATTCGCAGCACACGCTGATAGCCCCTGGTGGCGAATGGCACAATGGCCTCGATGCGTTTGTTCTCCGGCAGGAGCTGTGTGTGCAGCAGGACCTCGAAGGCGGGGGGTTCCAGTGTTGCCGGGACGAAAAACATCCATTGTTCATAACGGCTGCGCCGGGGATCGGTATTGGCCGGCGCCAGGTGTTGCTCCGGGAATGCGTCTGCCAGCCAGTGACAGATGGCGCCGGACTCGATCAGGATTTCGCCATCGATACGGATGGCCGGGACGCTGCCGAGCGGGTGTACGGGGTTGCGTTCACCCCCGAACAGATCGACGGGTCGCACGGTGTACGGTACGCCAATTTCCTCCAGTAGCCAGCGCGGCCGGCTGGAGCGGGTGTGGGGGGTGTAATAGAGCTCGATTTCCATGTGGCTGACTCCTTGTTGCGTTGGTTTTCTAGTGACTTGTCTTTTGCAAGTGAGTAAAGTCTAGTCTAGTAACTTTCAATTTACAAGTGACTTATTCAGTGCTATGCTAAGCGTATGATTGATAGAAAGAATCCTGGAAAAGCAGCGTGTGTGGACGGGCGTTCGCCGTGCCCGGTAGCCTGCAGTCTCGACCTGCTGGGTGACAAATGGACCCTGCTGCTGGTGCGCGACCTGCTGCTGGGCAAGACCACCTATACCGAATTCCAGAAATCCCCCGAGGGCATCCCGACCAATATTCTTGCCGAACGCCTGAAACGCCTGCAGGCGGCCGGGATTATCGAGAAGGCCCGTTACCAGGAACGCCCGGTGCGTTATGCGTATCATTTGACGGCGAAGGGCCGTGACCTGCGGCCGGTGTTGTCGGCGATGATCGACTGGGGCAACAAGTATATTCCCGGTACCGTGCCGCGTGAGCAGATCGAGGCCATGGCGCCGCAGTTGTCGGAAGGCAAGCAACATTGACGAGAGTCAATTGATATATCCCGGGAGTCTGACACCATCAGACTGTCAGCAGTCTGTTACCAACAGGAATCTTGGTGCTCCTGCCTTCGAGCGGGCAGGTTCCGCAGGGATGACGATAGGTCAATCAGGCTCTACTATTCTGGTTTAATGTACTTCAGTCAATGGTGGTGGATATGCAACCCGGTATTCTTGAACCCGTCCCGCCACTGGCACGCTACCTGAGCTTTTCACTGCGCCAGGACGGCGAGCCACGCGGTGTTTTCAGGCAGTTGTCCGGCCTGGTCGATGGCCGGCATGTGGTGGCAGGTCTTGGTAAATGCCTGCTGAATGCCGTCAATGCCGAAGTGCCGGGCCTGGAGACATTCCCCGCACTGACCGGTTCTGCGATCGCGGTGCAATCGACGCCACGGGCCCTGTGGATCTGGTTGCGCGGCGATGATCGTGGCGAGTTGTTGCATGAGACGCGCCGTATCCGCAATGCGCTGGCTGACAACGCGCGGCTGGAAGATGTGATCGATGCGTTCCGGTATGGCGACAGCCTTGATTTGACCGGTTACGAGGACGGTACCGAAAACCCGACCGGTGAGGATGCGCTGGCTGCCGGTTTCGTCTCGGGAGCAGGGGCAGGCCTCGATGGTTCGAGTTTTGTGGCCGTGCAGCAGTGGGTGCATGATCTCGATCATTTTCAGAACCTGCCGCAGGATGCGCAGGACAATATCATTGGCCGTCGCAAGGCCGACAACGAAGAATTCGACGAGGCGCCCGCGTCGGCGCACGTCAAGCGCACCGCGCAGGAGAGTTTCGATCCGGAAGCCTTTATTCTGCGGCGCTCCATGCCATGGGCCACGGCCAGCAGTCAGGGGCTGGTGTTTGTTGCCTTCGGCAAGAGTTTCGACGCATTCGATACCCTGCTGCGGCACATGGTCGGTCTGGATGACGGTATTGTTGACGGCCTGTTCAGTTTTACCCGGCCGGTAACCGGCGCCTGTTTCTGGTGTCCGCCGATGCAAGACGGCCAGCTTGATTTCAGTGCACTGAATCTCTGACAAGCAGCGCCCGGTTGAGGAGCAGGCGATCGAGGCGTTGTTGACGACGCCATGAACATTGTCCGCCGGTTGTTATGGTCATCTGCTACTATCCGGTAAACTGCCAGGAGCCTGTCGGACTTAGGGGTTCGTAGCGAGGCGAGTGGGAGAGTGAGAACAAATGACCCCGATTTTGAGGCGCATAGTGGGCCTACGTAACGAAAAATCGGGGGCATTTGGGCCACTCTCCCGCCGCCGCAGTAGAATCATCCTAAGTCCGACAGGCTCCTAGGGAACCCGTTTGAAACGATTGGAAGCACGGTCATGAAGGCGATGATTCTGGCCGCGGGACGCGGCGAGCGGATGCGTCCGCTGACTGACAGTATGCCGAAGCCATTGCTGCGCATCGGTGGTCAGACATTGATCGAACGCCATATCCATGCGCTGGTGCAGGCAGGAATACAGGAGTTGGTCATTAATTATGCACACCTTGGCGAAACACTGGTCAGGACGCTGGGCGATGGCAGTAGTTATGGTGTCAATATCCACTGGTCCCCGGAGCCGGAAGGTGCGCTGGAAACCGGTGGCGGTATTTTCAACGCCTTGCCCCTGCTCGGTACTGATCCCTTTATTGTTGTGAATGCCGACATCTGGACGGACTTCCCGTTTGCCGAATTGCCGGCTGCAGCGGACAGTCTGGCGCATCTTGTGCTGGTTGATAATCCTGAGCATCACCCGGACGGTGATTTCATATTATCGGCGGACCGCGTCACCCGGGGTAGCGGCAGGCGGCTGACCTTCAGCGGCATCGGCGTGTATCGGCCGGCCTTGTTCGAGGGTTGTTCAGCCGGCGCATTTCCACTCGCACCGTTGCTGCGCAAGGCGATGGCTGACGACAAGGTCAGCGGGGTGCATTATCAGGGTGTGTGGTACGACATTGGTACGCCTGAACGCCTGCAGGAGGTAAACGACGCTGTCATCAACCGGCAGTGACCTTTATTGGTCAAGGCTTGTTCTGCACGACGCCGTAAGATAAATCATGGGCCAGGAAATCGAGGCATCCCGCTTTACCCCGGAAGACTTCGTAGAATATGCGGAGTGCCTGCGGAAAGAAACCGAGCTGCTTGGCCGGTGGTTCCGGGACGAGATCTTCTCTGCACGTGACCGCATGGGTGGTTTCGAGCTGGAGGCCTGGCTGGTCGATGACAATGCCCGGCCGGCGCCAATCAATGATGTCTTTCTGAAGCACCTCGACAACCCCATGGTGGTTGCCGAACTGGCGCGCTTCAACGTTGAACTCAATGATCATCCGCAGCACCTGTGGGGCTCGGCACTGAGCCGTTTCGAGGCCAGCCTTGGTGCGACCTGGAAGCAGTGCCTGCAGGCCGCCGCCGATCTGCAGGCCCACCTGTTGATGATCGGCATCCTGCCGACAGTCAGGGAAGCCGAGCTCAACCCGGCGAACATGTCCGACCTGAAACGCTACCGTGCCCTGAATGAGCAGGTGTTGCGGTTACGCGAGGGGCAGCCGCTGGAGCTTGATATCCACGGCCGCGAGCACCTCAAGACCACACACCAGAGCGTCATGCTGGAGGCGGCGACGACCTCGTTCCAGCTGCATCTGAAAGTGCATCCGCGTGCCGCGGTGCGCGCCTACAACGCCGCAATGGTCCTGTCGGCGCCGATGGTGGCCGCAACCTGTAACTCGCCGTATCTGTTCGGTCACGATCTCTGGGACGAAACGCGCATTCCGCTGTTTGAACAATCGGTCTCGGTCGGCGGTCTGGCCGGCGCCAGTCACGGCCCGTTGCGGCGGGTGACCTTCGGTTCCGGTTATGCACGCGAATCCATTCTCGAGTGTTTTGTCGAGAACCAGCAGCACTACCCGGTGATGCTGCCCATGCAGTTCCATGACGGCCTCGACCAGATGTCGCACCTGCGCTTGCACAACGGTACGATCTGGCGCTGGAACCGGCCGCTGATCGGGTTCGACTATGACGGCATTCCACATTTGCGCATTGAGCATCGTGTCGTCCCGGGCGGGCCGACGATTGCCGACGTGATCGCCAACGCGGCTTTGTTCTTCGGCATGATGCAGTCCCTGATGGGTGCTGACGAGCCACCGGAGGCCCACCTGCCGTTCGCGACTGCACGGGATAACTTCTACGCTGCCGCCCGCTTTGGCCTGGATGCGCATATCACCTGGTATGACGGCAACAAGGGCACTATGCGGGCCCTGCTGGAGGGGCAACTGCTGCCACTGGCGCGGGCCGGGCTGGAGCGGCTCGAGATTGATGCCGATGACATCGGCCGTTACCTGCGAATTATCGAAACCCGCCTGCTGACCGGTCAGACCGGGACGGCCTGGCAGCGTGGCTGGGTGGCACGTCACGGCGATGACCTGGCGGCCATGACTTCGGCCTACCGCGAACGGCAGGACAATGGCCGGCCAGTGCACGAGTGGGAGCTTGATTAAACAAGAACGCAGCAGATAAATAATTATTTAAGAATATGAAGACAATAGCCTGCATAATCGAAGCAGATAGAAGCAGTAAATCATGCTGAATATCGTCGAAAACCTGCCCGAGGGACTGCTGGAGGCCAGGGTTGAGGACCTCGAGACCCTGCTGGGTGGACCGACCCTGATCCACTTGCCGGGTCGGCGCCCGGGGCCGCTGTTTGTGACCGTGCTGTTGCACGGTAACGAATCGACCGGTTTCTATGCGCTGCAGGCGCTGTTGCGGGACTACCGGGAGCGGGAGTTGCCGCGGGCATTGTCGGTATTTATTGGCAACGTTGCCGCGGCCCGTTACGGGTTGCGTTTTCTTGATGGGCAGGCCGACTACAACCGGGTCTGGCCCGGTACCGATCGCGGGGATTGCCCGGAGACCGTGATGTTGCAGCAGGTGGTCGATGGCATGAAAGCGCGGCATGCCTTTGCCAGCCTCGACGTGCACAACAACAGCGGCATCAACCCGCACTATGCCTGTATCAATCGCGTCGACAACCAGTTCCTGCACCTGGCCTCGCAGTTCAGCCGTACCGTGGTGTACTTCATCCGGCCGCTGGGGGTACAGTCGATGGCCATGTCATACGTGTGCCCGGCGGTGACACTGGAATGCGGCAAGCCGGATCAGGAATACGGTGTCGAGCATGCACGCAATTATATCGGTGACTGTCTGCACCCCAGCGAGTTGCCGGAACACCCGGTTGCCTCCGGTGATATTGACTTGTTTCATACCGTTGCCATCGTCAAGATACCGCAGCACACAAGTTTCGGTTTTGCAGATGACTCGGTAGTACTGGACCTGGTCAGTGATCTCGATCACCTGAATTTCCGGGAGCTGCCCACAGGCACCCGGCTTGGCACGGTGCGCAATACGAATGGTTTGCCGCTGGATGTGTGCGATGACAACGGCCAGCCGGTCACAGACCATTATTTCGCGGTCGAAGAGGATGCGCTGGTTACAATCCGGCCACTGATGCCATCGATGTTTACGCTGGATACAAGGATTATCCGGCAGGACTGCCTCGGGTATTTGATGGAGCGTTTGTTGCCGAAGTAAGGTGAAATATAGTTCGGACTGGCAGGGGTCAGGATAATAGCCACGGAAACACATGGAAAACACGGAATAACAAATTGCTCCTCACCCGTAGGAGCGGCTTCAGCGGCGATAGCCGTTTGCCATTTTTCACCTTCATTCGCGAATAAATTCGCCCCTGCGGCGAACCATTCATTCATATCCAGATGAAGCCAGGCGCGCACATCCTCCTCGCCCTGTCAGGCCACGGTTTCGGGCACCTGGCGCAATGTGCGCCGGTCATCAACGCGCTCTGGCAACGTATACCGGCGTTGCAGCTGACAGTTTGCAGTCAGCTTGATGAGCGTGTCATTCGCCGCCGGCTTGATCAGTCGTTCAATTATCATGCTGTCGAGACTGATCCGGTTTTACCCATGCGCAGTGCCTGGGAAGTGGATGTGCCGGCGGTATGTGCCGCCTATGCTGATTTCCATCGTAAGTGGGATGCCGGACTGGCCGCGGATCGCAAGCTCATCGACACCGTGCAACCGGACCTGCTGCTGGCCAATATTCCCTGGCGCCTGTTGCTGGCCGCCCGGCAGGCCGGAGTGCCGGGCATCGCGTTGTGTTCAATAAACTGGGCCGCTGTCTACGAGCGCTATTGCAATGATGGCCCGGAATCCGGCGCGATTGCACGGCAGATGTGGCAGGCCTACCGTACTGCCGATGTGTTTCTGAGACCGGAACCGGCCTTGCCCATGCCGGAACTCGATAACACGCAAGCCATCGGGCCAATCGCGCGTCTTGGTATGGCCGACAAGTCAGCCCTGCTGGCGCAGTTGTCGCTGCCTGCCGATAGCCGCCTGGTGCTGGTGGCGCTCGGTGGTATCCCGAGTGAGCTGCCACTGGCTAAATGGCCACTTCATGACAACACGGTCTGGCTGTTCCCTCAGCATGTGAATTCTGAACGGGATGACATGCTGGCTTGCAATCACCTGTCTGTCGGCTTTATTGATCTGCTGGCATCCTGTGACGCGGTGCTGACCAAGCCGGGGTATGGAACATACGCCGAGGCCGTGTGCAATGCAGTGCCGATCCTGGGCCTGGAACGCCCCGACTGGCCGGAGACGGCCAACATGAATAACTGGGCGCAGCGGCATGGACGGCTGCTGGAAGTCAGTCAGGCGGATTTTGCTGCCGGTAATTTTGCCGCGGCCTTGCAAGACCTCTGGCAACAGCCAGCACCGGTACCGCCGCAAGCCGACGGTGCCGGGCAGGCAGCCGGGGTGGTCGCTGCCTGCCTGGGCATATTGTAGCCAGATTCAATAACAGGCATCACCACGCTCGGCCAGCAATGCCTCCATCGCCGCCAGCAGCTGCGGGATGTCATGGCTTTGTGGCTTGAGGTCTACGTGTGCCAGTCCATCGATCAGGAACAGTTGCGCCTGTCCGGTCGGCAGTGCATGTGCCAGTGTGACACTTTCGGTATAGGGAATCAGGTTGTCGCTGCGGCCATGCAGCAGGATAACGCGTGCCTGTAAATTTGCCAGGTCGCGGCTCGCAGGATTGATGCCATCGAGTTCATTACGCAACCGCGCCGGTAGTCGATCGATTAAATCCGGCACGCGTGCCGGTATATGGTTGATCAGCAGCTGATAGAACGCCTGTGCATCGGGCGCCAGCCTGCCGGGTACGGGTTCATCCTCATAGGCAGTACTGTCAACCAGGTATTGCGCATAGCTGTGCAGGAAGCCCTGGTCAACGGGGCGTTC
Source organism: Pseudomonadota bacterium (assembly GCA_039714155.1). Taxonomy (GTDB): domain Bacteria; phylum Pseudomonadota; class Gammaproteobacteria; order UBA9214; family UBA9214; genus SZUA-186. The sequence continues at coordinate 17,304 of JBDLJX010000018.1, forward strand.
CAGCAGGTCAAGATTTGAACGGATGAAGACCGATTCACTGTAGGGATGCGGGGGTCGCAACGGAACCGTTGAATCCATGCCGGTGCCGGGGTAACCGGTGGTGAAATAGGCGATGACGTTGTGCAGGTTGTAGTAACCGCCAACCGTCATGACAAAGCGCACCTGCCGGCTGATGCCCGGTTGCATCGCCGCAAGCAGCACCGGGCCGGCGCCATAGCTGAAACCGGCGATGCCGGCACGGCCGTGCGGTGATAGTTGCGGTCTTGCGTGCAGCCAGCCAAAGGCCGCAGCGACTTCATCGGCATCGCTTGTGCGCACCCGTAGCTGGCGTACCCCCGGCATGTCCGGTACCAGTACGGCAAAGTGTAGCCGGGCCAGTGTTGTTGCCAGGGCCACCACGCGCGGATCATCTTTGCCCTGCGCCACGACGCCGGGTACCAGCACGATCCCGGCACATATGCCTGCCGGTGACTGGTAGAGGTCCGCCGAGCGTTCGCCAATAACTGTCGGGTAACTGACTGTGCGGCGTTCCGGGGAGGGTGTTTGCGCCGACAGGCGACCAGGCAGCCAGCCGGATGCCAGGTCTTCCAGCGCCAGCGCGGCTTCCGTGTCACCGAAGTGCGGTGTGCAGCCCGAGGACAGCATAGCCAGCAGCAAGAGTGCCAGACGGTACAGCCATGATTGGTGGCGGGACAGGCGCATGAAATTGCACCCGACCATGGGGTAGTGTGGTTCAGCTGCTACTAGTGAGACTCCCACCGCCAGATTCAGCTCCTATCCCACGACATCCTTCGCCTGCTGGTCGGCGTGGTAGGAAGACCGCACCATCGGGCCACTGGCGACATGTATGAAACCGAGTTCGTAACCCAGTTCACCCAGCCGGTCGAATTCGTCAGGATGTACGTAACGATCAAGCGGCAAGTGATGCTTGCCGGGTTGCAGGTATTGTCCCAGCGTCAGCATGTTGCAGTCATGTGCTCGCAGGTCACGCATGACCTGTTCAACTTCATCGATGGTTTCACCGACACCCAGCATCAGTCCCGATTTGGTCGGTACCTCCGGGTGCAGTGCCTTGAAACGTTTCAGCAGGTCCAGTGACCAGGCATAGTCGGACCCTGGCCGGACCTTTTTATACAGGCGGGGGACGGTTTCCAGGTTGTGGTTGAACACATCCGGTGGTGTACTGGTGAGGATATCCATTGCACGGTCCATGCGGCCGCGGAAGTCAGGTACCAGTACCTCGATCCTGATATCGGGGTTGTACTCGCGGATTGTGCTGATGCAACGGGTAAAGTGCTCCGCGCCGCCGTCGCGCAGGTCGTCGCGATCCACCGAGGTAACAACCACGTACTTGAGCTTCATGGCCTGGATGGTACGGGCGAGGTTCTCCGGTTCCCCGGCATCCAGCGGGTCCGGGCGACCATGTGCCACATCACAGAACGGGCAGCGCCGCGTGCAGATATCACCCATGATCATGAAGGTGGCGGTGCCGCCGGCAAAGCATTCACCGATATTCGGGCAGGAGGCCTCTTCGCAGACCGTGTGCAGACGATTCTCGCGCAGCACTTCCTTCAGGCGTGACACGGCCGGATTGGCCGGTGACTTCGCACGGATCCAGGCCGGCTTGCGCTGCATCCTCGTGGTCGGTTCAATCTTGATCGGGATGCGCGCTGTCTTGGCGGCGCCGCGTTGTTTGCGTTCGGTGTTACTCATCGTGTTACCAGCAGTCGTTCAATAAGCCGGGATAAACGTTTTCCGGTTTGATCAACGGTCTCGTCAATGCCGAGTGCAGACAGCTGTGTTACTTCCAGGTCGCTGTAGCCACACGGGTTGATCATACCGAACGGCGCGAGGTCCATGTCGACATTCAGGCTGAGGCCATGAAATGAACAGCCCTTCCTGATGCGCAGTCCCAGGGCGGCGATCTTGCGGTCATCGACATAAACGCCGGGGGCCTTGTTGCGTCGCCCGGCCTCGACGCCGGAATCCGCCAGCAGGTCTATGACGGCCTGCTCCAGCAGGCGGACGAGGGATTGTACACCGATCCCGCGGCGGTTGAGATCCAGCATTACATAGGCCAGCAGCTGGCCGGGTCCGTGATAGGTGACCTGACCGCCACGGTCTGTCTGGATCACCGGGATATCGCCGGTGTCGTGGATATGTTCGGTTTTGCCATTGCGGCCGAGTGTGAATACCGGCGGGTGCTGCAGCAGCCAGAGTTCATCGACGGTGGTTGCATCCCGTTCCGCGGTCAGTGTTTGCATGTCATGCCAGACGTGCTCATAGGCAACATTGCCGAGTTGCCGGATGGTCAGGCCCGGTGCTGTGCTGGTGTCAGGTTCAGGCTGGGCGGACATGGCTGGTCTCACAACGCCATGATGACATCGTCGTGATCGACGAGGTCCTGGTAAATTGCATCCAGCTGGTCGCGACTGGTGGCGTGTACGACCACGGTTACGGCGATGTAGTTGCCCTGTTTGCTGTCGCGGGTGTGAATGGCACCCTCGCTCAGGTCGGGTGCATGCCGGCGGACGATCTCGACGACCGTGATGTCGAGGTCACAGCCTGTCTTTCCCATTGCCTTGATAGGGAAATCACAGGGGAATGTCAGCGGGCTTTCGTCTTCGTCACACATGGAAATCGCAGTAACCGTTACTGGATACTATTCTACCAGTGAAACCGGTATGGAGAGAATGGCAGGCCGGGTGAATCAGCGTTTGGGTATGCCGACCGTTGGTCTGCCCGGCTTGCGTGCGGGTATATGCCCGGGCCTGCCCGGACGATGACCCGGCCGGTGACCGGGACGGTAAGGATAGCCGTAGAGCGGGTAGTAGGTGCGGTTACGGTAATAGTCGTCATCGTCGTAGGACCGGTTGGCCGCAGTTGCCTCGGCAGATGCTTTCCTGACTTCGGCCTCTGCCTGCAGGCGCCCGGTCCGGACCTGCTCGCTTTCCAGCCGGCTTTGCTGCATGCGCCGGGCCTGGTTGATGACCGAGAAATAATCATTATCGACACTGGACTGGATGGCGGGCGTGGTCTGTACCTCGATACGACGGGTCTCTATCGCTGCATCGTCCGGCGGCGTCTCGCTGAAATGTGTGACGCCCTCATCATCGGTCCACGAGTATACAGTGCCGGCTGCGCTGACTGACGATAGCAGCAAGAATGCACAGATGAATGGATAAATGCCAGCATGCATGATGTTGAGCTCCACGTTATAAGACCCGCGGCGTAATGGCAGGGTTTCCTTCCTGGTTAATTGTAGCCCGAATCGTCAGAAATGCCGTGTCAGACTGACCTGGAGGTAGTCGTCATCACGAAAGCCGCGCAGCGGGTCATCCTTGTCAATCTCGGTAAACAGGCGTGATTCCACTTCCAGCAGCCAGTTGTCGCCGAGCCGGCGGCTGGCCTCCAGGTTGTAGGTAATGGCGTCGCCATCGTTGTCGTAGATGACCCCCAGCAGCAACTCGGTGGACTGGGCGTCGTTCATGGTGAAGCGCAGGCCCACCATGCTGTCGTCCTCGAACGGAGTTGGCGCCAGTTCATCGCGATCATCGTTGTGGTACTCGCCGATGAAGCCGAGGTCGGCGCTGCTGTCGAAGACGCCGACCCAGGTGTATTCAAAACCGCCGACGAAGGCATAGAAACGGTCATCCTGTCCCGAGCGTGTCATTGCCTCGAGTTTCCACAGCCAGTCGCCCTTGGTGGCCTGCACATCAAGGCTGGTCTGGTTGATGATGTCGTAGCGTGGCAGCAGCACCGGTTCGCCGGATTTCGAGATCGCGGGAATCAGCAGCGGTTGCCGGGTGGTGCCGTAGAAATGGGCGAGACCGAAATCCCAGTCACCGATGTAATGCGACCAGCGCATGGCAAGATCAATGTGTTTTTTCTTCCGCGAGGAATCATAGATCGGGTTGCTGGTGTCGACGTGCGGGCTGCTGCGTAGTCGGCCTTTTTTGCCGGGGAAGGTGCGTTCGCGAAAATACGGCAAGACAAACAGGTCCACAGTGCCCCAGTCGCGGATCAGCGCCAGGTTGATCATGGGCTGGCCAAGTTTGTCTTCCTCGTCGATGTTTTCCACCAGATCGGTCTGATTGATGATGTCGACCAGGTGCTGGGACTCGGCGACACCCCAGAACACCTTGCTGACACCGGCGCGCAATTCCCAGTCGTCACCAACGTACTGCCAGACCAGTTCGCGGACATCGAAATGGGTGCGCTTGCTGTCGTGTTCATCCCAGCGGTAAAACGGTGTGAACGTCAGGCTCTGGCTGCGGTCACCCGTCTCGGCGTAATACTCCGGTTCACCCATCAGGGAGAGGTTGCTATTACCGTGCTGCCGCTGGTCCAGTGCGTCACTGGGGAAGTAGCGCACCTCGGTACCGGCATAGCCAGACCATTCTCCGGCCAGCAGCCAGTCCGGATCTGCATGACAGTACAGGCTGGTACCCAGCAGCAGAACGAGCATCAGGTCACGCAGGCGTTTCCCGGTAATGCCGCTGCGGAATGCAGATGATGGGTTCACAATTCCTTTATAAACAGAAAGTAATGACGCAAACATCAGTGACAGCATAAGGCCTTCTGCGGTCGGTTAAAGCCGCATCATACGGTGGCCGATACGCCTTTCATAGTGCAGGTACAACCGTTCCATATCCGGAATCCACACTATTGGGGGGTGACCCGTGAGCGTAGTAACCCATGATACCGTTTTGAAGAAAGGCAAGTCCCGCCGGGGCCGGCGCAAGGGTGTCAGTGCACTGAGGGCGTTGAAACGTGCACTGGCGCGTCGCAAGCTGGAAGAGATGCGGGATGATGAGTGGTTGAAAGAGCAAATCTACGACGTGCTTGCCGACGAGTAGTCCAGCAAGTCATTTGGTGCAAAAGGTCTATCGCATACAATACGTGCATGGCTGCACGTATTCTTGTTCTGCGTTGTGACAATACCGTCAGGGAAATTCTCTCCCGCGCGATCCGCGAGTACGCGCAGGCTGCTTACTTGATCCACTTCTCCAGTGCAGCAATGATTTTTTCCGCCTGGTCCTTGCTGGAAATATTGAACTTCGATTTCTGCTGGTACTCGCCGCTGCGTTTCTGATAACGGCGGATGGAATATTTATCCGGGCCGTATTCCCCCTTGGCGCGGTTCCAGTCCTGGTAGCGGAAGATGATGGTGCACCAGGCGCCCTTGGTCAGGATTTCCTTGTCCAGTTCCTTGACGGTCTCGATGCCGTCTTCCTCGTAGGTGATTGTCAGTTCGTCTGCGGTTGAAGCCATGATGGTGTCCTTGTCCCCGGTTAGCGGCCGTGCATCCGGCCATGTGCGCGGCAATCATACGGATTTATGCGGCAAGCGGAAGCCTTGCAGAAAAAACAAACAGGATCAGCAAGCTGTGATGACAGGCTGTACTGATAACCGTCTGGACCGTGGTCGGCCGTTGTCCTCAGGGAAACACCACGGCGGCAAATATATACAACAGCAGCGCCACGACAATCACTGTCATGAAGCCGAACTGGATGGCCAGCAGGGCCGCCAGCACGGCGCTCAGTACCGAGGCGCAGCCGTTGATACCCCATGCCCAGGGCGTCAGTTGCGGCCCGGCGTCGGCCAGTCGCATCAGCCCGAGCGGAAACGGCATACCCATGCAGAAGGCCAGCGGTGCAATCAGCAGGATGGAGACAGGAATGCGCAAGCTGATGTGCAAGGGCATCAACAGGTCAAACAACGGGCCAAGCACGACAAGATAGAGCGTGCCAAGCAGTGCGATACCACTGACAGCCAGCACGATGCGGCGGTTGCCTGCCGGTTGCCTGGAGGTCCAGGCGCTGCCCAGTCCGGCGAACAGCAGGAATGCCGTCAAGACCACCGACACGGCATACAGCGGGTGATGCAGGAACAGGATAAAGCGCTGGATAAAGGCGATCTCGATGAACAGGAAGGCGATGCCGATGGTAAAAAAATACAGTACGGTGCGTGAGTGGCTGACAGCCGGTCGTGATGTCGACGTGTCTCTGCCCAGCCCCAGCAGCGGCAGGACGATCAGCAGCAGGCTGATAACAACTGCCTGTAACAGGGTTGCGACCAGTACCAGATAACCGGCATCCAGTAGCGGCATGCCTCCCTGGCCGCGCAATGACAGGATTTCGGCTAATACGCCCCAGCGGAAGAAGTTGAAATAGTACGGCCGGTTATCTGTTGCGGGGCTGATGTTGAACTTGTAGTCATTGATGAACCTGTCACTGTCATCACCCAGCAGCGCCTGTGCGGCCTGGAAGTAATACGGCTGCGCCAGGATGTTGAAGCGATTGGCCTCGTCAGGCTGCATGCCCGGGAACCAGGCGAGGTCGAAACTGCGTGACTGGCTGAACGACTTCAGCCGTGTGATTTCCACTGCGGTCAGCGGGCTGCGCTTGACAAGCAGGGTGGCGGTCTGCCAGCCGCGGACCAGCACCAGGTGACGGCCGGGCTCGGCAATCCCGGATGCCCGCAAGGCCTGTATGGCTGTTGCCAGCAGTTTCAGGTTGTCGCGCGGTGGCAGCCGGATCCAGCGGCTCAGTACCAGGTAACCGTCCGCGGTCAGGTGCTGCAGGTAGGTCTGCAAGGCCTCAACAGTATAGATATAGCTTTCGTTCGAGGCGTACAGGCCGGCGCCGGAAGCGCTCCAGGCATCCAGCTGGCCGAGCTGGATCAGGTCATACTGCCGGGTGCTGCGCGTCAGGAAGCCGCGTGCTTCACCGGTGTGGATGTGAATGCCCTGGCGTTCGTACAGGTGACCGGCATAGGCGGCATAGTCAGTCGCGACCAGCTCGACCAGTTGCGCGTTGAGTTCAACCGCATCGATGTGAGGCGCCGCGTGGTTGTGTGCCTGTTGTACCGCATGTCCGCCGCCTGCACCCAGCACCAGCACCTGGTCTATGGTGGACAGGTAGTAGGGCAGTGCGGAGGTCTGCATGTCGAGGTAATCCAGTCGCGCCTGGCCGGGATTCCTGTCGATGGTGGTCAGCGCATCGCCATCGGTGAAGATACCGATCTGTTCCGGGATCGGTGTGCGGCTCATCAGGCTCAGGCCGGGGGCGTGGCGTAGCGGGATGACCGGGCTGGCAATGACGCTGACCAGGCCCAGCGGACTGGAGCGCGTATCGATGATCTCCGTGCCGGTCACGCGCAATGCCTGGCTGAGTCCCTTGTAGGGCGAGATTTGCGGTTCCAGCCATTGTGTTGGCAGCACCATCAGCAGGGCGATGCCGGACAATGCCGTTACCTGCCAGGCCCGCCGTCGGGCCAGTCGCAATTCTGCCGCCGCGATGAGCATTGCCAGCAGGCCAGCCAGGGCGATGGCCTTCAGGGCGGTTTGCGGCAGCAGCAGGAACAGCAGCGCAATGATCATTGCGCTGCCGAGTCCGGCGCCGGTGAGGTCGGCGGCATAGGTCAGGGAAACGGCATGCGGGAAGCGGGTCAGGGTAAGCGCAATGGCGTTGGCAGCGAAGAAGAACGGCAATGCATGCAGCAGGTAGACTGCCAGCAGGTACAGTGACTGGTGCCAGTCCCAGAGGATTTCCTCGGCATTGAAGGGTATCTGCTGTGCCAGGCTGTAGCAGCCGATGGCGGCGATGCCAAACAGGCCAAGGTTGAGCGGGTAGACCGTATTGAAACGTGGCAGCAGGCCGCGCCGGGCCAGTGAAATGAAGGTACCGCTGGCGCCGTAGCCGAGTAGCGCGAGGCTGATAATCATCCAGGCAAAATGGTGCCACTGGCTGATCGAGAACAGCCGCATCAGCAGGATTTCGTAGGCCAGTGCGGCGGTCGAGACGAGCGCAACCGACAGAAACGGCGGCCGGCCGGCCGGCATTTAGTGCTCTACCCCTGTGATAATTGCGCTGAATCCGTAATTATAGGGATAGAGCACTAGTGACTGCCTGTAAGAGGCACGAAACGCACTGGCAGGATCTGGCGGGTCGTGACGGTGCTGTTGTTGTCCTTTTCCACCAGCACCAGCTGCTGCACCATAAAACGGCTGCCGACCGGGATGATCATGTACCCGCCGGGGCGCAGTTGTTCGATCAGGGGCGGCGGGATATGGCTGGCGGCGGCGGTGACGACAATGGCATCGAAGGGCGCGTGTTCCTCCCAGCCGTAGTAACCGTCGCCAATGCGGACTTCGATATTTTCATAGCCGAGTGCCTGCAGATTTTCTCTGGCCAGGGTGGCGAGCGGTTCGATGATCTCGATGGTATAGACCTGCGCGGCCAGTTTGCCGAGGATGGCGGCCTGGTAGCCGGAGCCGGTACCGATTTCCAGTACCGTGCTGTCGGGCGTGATTTTCATCAGGTCGGTCATCACGGCAACCACGTAGGGCTGCGAGATGGTCTGGCCGTGACCGATGGGCAGGGGGCGGTTTTCGTAGGCGTCATCACGCATTTTTGCGGGCACCAGCCTGTGCCGTGGCACAGATGCCATCGCCGCCATCACTGCCGGGTCGAGTGATTCCTTGTCCAGCGCCAGACTGGTCCGGCGGACGTCGTCCTCGATTTCCTTCACCATTGCCATACGTGCAGCCCGGTACGTGTCAGCAGCGAGAGCAGGGACTGCAACAGCGAGGCAGGCCATGCACACAAGGATGGTATTAAGTACCGATCGGAATTTCATGACAGTCGCCTGACAACTCATCCATCCACTGGGATTTGTTCAAGCATAGTGCATTTGCAGCACACTGCACTTGATTCATGTCATTTATTTGCGCGGCTGCCGGGGGCAGGTTAGTTTACAGGCTGGCTGTGGCATCGCATGGCTGCACGTGTGCAACTATAGTTAGCTGTGCGGGTATCAGCCGCCGCCAGGACTGGATGACATGGATCAGCAGCAAAAACGATGGTGACTGACAGTGCCAATACACCCGCCAGCGGGTTGAAGTCTTACCGGCAGCGGCTGTTGCGCAGGTGGCAGCAGCGGGCAGGGTCGCATGACATTGTCATCGGTCTGTTCCTGCGCCTGCTGGGTCTGATTTACCTGGCTGCATTTGCCTCCTTTGGTGCCCAGGTCACCGGCCTGATCGGCAGTGACGGTATTCTGCCGCTGGTTAATGACCTCGCCGCCATCCGCGCCGAATACGGTGACGAGGCCTGGCTGTTGTATCCGAGCGTGTTCTGGTTCGATGCCAGTGACACCATGTTGCTGGCCGTGTGCCTGGCCGGTATCGCTGTGTCCCTGTTGCTGGTCGCCAATATCCGTACGCGCCTGGTGTTGCCGGTGCTGTTTGTGCTGTACCTGTCGCTGGTCTACGCCGGCCAGGTATTCATGAGTTTCCAGTGGGACTTCATGCTGCTGGAAGCCGGTTTCCTGGCCATTTTTCTGCCGTGGGGTTCGCCGCTCATAATCTGGCTGATGCACTGGTTGTTGTTCCGGGTGCGTTTCATGTCGGGTGTGGCCAAGTTGATGAGTGGCGACGAGTCCTGGGCCGGCTTTACTGCGCTGAATTATTACTTCGAGACCCAGCCGTTGCCGCATGCCGGTGCCTGGTTTGCACACCAGCTGCCGGAATGGCTGTTGCGTGCCGGTACCGGCTGGACCTTCTTTGTCGAATTGCTGGTACCGTTCATGCTGTTGTTGCCGCGCCGGCCGCGTTTTGTGGCAGCGTGGCTGACCATTGCCATGCAGTTAATGATCATGGCGACCAGCAACCACAATTTTTTCAACCTGCTGACCATTGCCCTGTGCCTGCTGTTGTTTGACGATAAGGCCATAAGGTCGGTGATCAAGGGACGCTGGCTGCTACGTGCCGGCGATGCGGTGGTATTCCCCGGACGTATTGCCAACGGGTTTGGCATGCTGCTGGCCACGGCTATCGTTTCTACCAGTGTCACCATGATGTGGGCCGTGTGGACGAAGCGGGACTTGCCGGACAGCATGGAACTGCCGGTGCGCTGGACCGTGCAGTGGCATGTCGTTAACAACTACCATATCTTCCCGATTATCACCACGGAACGCCCGGAGCTTGCCATCGAGGGCTCGAATGACGGGGTCTTCTGGCAGGCCTATGGTTTCAAATACAAGCCGGGGTATCCGACGCAGCTGCCGCCGTTTGTTATACCGCACCAGCCACGGCTGGACTGGCAAATGTGGTTTGCCGCGCTTACGCCGCCGTATACCCGCACATCATACTGGATACATGATTTTCGCAAGCGCCTGCTGCAAGGGTCACCGGACGTGCTGGCGCTGCTGGCGCACAACCCGTTCCCGGACGGGCCACCACGCTTCATCCGTGCGCGGATCGAGAACTATCGCTTTGCAACGCTGGAAGAACGCAAGGCCACCGGCAACTGGTGGGTGATCGAGCCACTGGGCATGTACCTGCCACCGCTGTCGCTGGAGATGCTCCAGGAAATGAAGTAGGAGCGGCTTCAGCCGCGATAAGGTGCTGGCTATTTCGCAGGCATTATCGCGAATGAATTCGCTCCTACGCGTAACGAGCAAACTTTTTCCGGCTAGTGTTTACCCGGCGCCATCGGTACCCCGCGGCGCTCATGCTTGATGTAGGCGAGCAGGGCGGTCATCTGCGGGTCGTCGGCAGCCAGCGGATCTGATTCCAGCGGGTTCATGATGCACCAGTTGACCATTTCCCAGAGTTCGCCGACCCGGCCCAGCTGCTTCTGGAATTTCGGATAGGTCTCCGGGTGAGTATTTGATGCATTGGGGTGGCACTGGTCACAAGACACGGTGTTCTTGCTCTTCAATCCGCCGTGAAACAGCTTTTCACCATTTGTGACGACCGAATCAAATTCACCCTGCCAGCGTTCGAGGTCGGTGCCGGTGAATTCGTCGGCAACCGCCGGCAGTGCCAGCAGTGCGGTAACAAACATGCCGGTCAGGCCTGCAGTCATTCGATTCCATGTTTGCATGATGTTGGCTCCCTGGTTCTAGTAGTGGCCCTGCGGCGGAATACGGTCCTTGCCGGCCTGGTAGCGGGCGTCTTCCGGACGTCCGGCTTTCTCGTTGAATGCCACAACCCGTTTGCTGTTGTTCGGCAACTGGTAGTGGACATCAATATTACCGGTAGCCATATTGACGAACTGCCAGCCGGTTGCGTCACGTTCGAAGAACGGATCAGCACGGTTCATCTCCACGGTCAGTTTCGGCAGGAAGGTCTCTTTCTGGCTGTAGCTGGACGGGTAGGGCCACGGCCAGGCGGTTGCCATGGCGGCATGGAAGCTGATGTTGCCGATCTGGTTGTACTGGATCTGATGGACATGGCCATATAGCACGGTGACTTTTTTGAACGGTTTCAGCAGGGCCTGTACCTGTTCGGCATCCTCGGTCCAGAAGTTCCAGCCCTTGTAGATCTTTTGCAGCGGTGAATGTGACAATACCACCACCGGCGTGTCTTTCGAGACCCTGGCCAGGTCGTCGGCCAGCCACTTGCGCTGGGCATCACCGACCATGAATGGCTGGCCCTTCGGGTTATCGAGTCGCGCCATCTGCCGCATGCGGTCCATGCCGGAATCCCACTTGCCATGCATCCAGTCTTCCCAGGTCAGGATGCTGTTCAGTACCACGAAGTGCACACCCTTGTGATCGAAACTGTAGTAGTCCGGGCCAAGCTGCTTGCGCCAGTAGTCACCGAGGTCGACATAGTAGTCGTGCTCACCCATGACGTAGTGTGTCTTTTGCTTCAGGGCCGACAGGATCTCGAGGCCATGGTCGATTTCCTCCGGCTTGCCCAGCTGGGCGATGTCACCGCCGTAAAACACGAAGTCCGGTTTCGGGTCCAGCAGGTTGGCCTCCGCAACGGCCCGGCTCAGGCCGTGGTCCCAGTTGCGCACAAACCGGTTGCCTTTGATGTGGGTGATGTGCGAGTCCGAGATAAACGCGAAGCTAAAGTTCTGCTCGTTGTTCTTGCCGAAGGCCAGTTCCACCATGCTGACGGGCAGGGTGCTGGCAGCCAGCAGGGCACCGCTGCGTTTAAGGAACTCGCGTCGATCAATGTTTTTCATGATGGTCTCCCTCCGGTACAGTTTCCTTGACGAGGTGCAGATACTCCGGGCTGGTCAGTGCCAGCAGGAACGCCAGCAGGTCATTCTCTTCCTCTTCGGTGAGATCAAGCGGCCGGATGCCGCCACTCAGGAAGGGCGAAAATGGGTCCGTTTTCAGTTCCCGGCCACCGAGGTCATAGAATTCGATGACATCCATGAGTGTCTTCAGGCTGCCGTCGTGCATGTAGGGTGCGGTGGCGGCCACATTGCGCAGGGTCGGGGTCTTGAAGGCGCCGACCGCCGACATGTTCTCGGTGGCGGCGAAGCGGCCAAGTTCCGACATGTTTTCTGCCGTCAGCACCGTGACATCGACATTGGCGCCGGCGCGCTTGCCCTTGAGAAATTCTGCAGCGGTCTCGCCTTCCTTGCCGCGGATTTTCTTGAAACCGACGCCGATATTGTGAAAGCGGTTGTCGGTAAACAGCGCCTGGGTCTGTTCGATCACATGGCAGGATACACAGCGTCCCTTGGTCAGGAAAATGTTGCGCCCACGCAGCTCCTGTTCGTTCAGGGCATCCTTTTCGCCGCCGTACTGGTAACGGTCGAACGCCGAGTTGCCGGCAATTATCGTCCGTTCGAAGGCGGCAATGGCTTTGGCGACATGGTCGATCGTGATGTCATCGCCCTGTTTCCCGAATACCGCCTTGAATTGTGCGGCATAGTCGGGGTCGGTACGGACGACCTTGAGAATGGGTTCGTAGTCTGGCAACCCCATTTCAATCGGGTTGAGCGGCGGCTGTTTGGACTGACCCTCCAGATCGGGCTCACGGCCATCCCAGAACTGGGTCTGCATGTAGGCCGCATTGATAACAGTCGGTGCATTGCGGGTACCGGTCAGCTGGTTGATGCCTTCCGAGACCGGCAGGTGATCGGTGAAACCCTTGGCGCGGTCGTGGCAGGTGCTGCAACTGACCTCGCCGGTGCTGCTGAAGCGGGTGTCATGAAACAGCTTGTCACCGAGACTGACCTTGGCCTCGGACTGCGGATTGTCGGCGGGGACGGGGACTTCGGGGAGCCCCAGTGGTGCGGCCTGCGCGATTGACGCGGCCAGCAGGGCGCCGGCTAAGGCGAGTGCTTGTTTCATGGCTCCTCCGTGACACTTGTGTGTTGTTTTGCTACGACACTAGGTTAGACCAAGGCTTAGACTAGATCTAGTTCTGATTTCTGTCAAGCACTATGGTGCTTTTTTGATAGCCGGGTTTCGCTCTGCCTGTCTGGTAACCCCGGGCAGGGTGTATCATCCACGGCCGTCCCGTACTGACGAATAACAAACCGTGCCCAAATACCGCAGTGCCCCCCTCGCACAGACCGGCATGCCGGCCGGCATCCCGTACATCATCGGCAACGAAGCAGCCGAGCGCTTCAGCTTTTATGGCATGCGCGCCATCCTGGTGGTGTTCATGACCCAATACCTCATGAGTACCGGCGGGGTGCTGGATGTCATGGGTGAGGATGATGCCAAGGGCTGGTTCCACCTGTTCGTGTCGGCCGTGTATGTCACACCATTACTTGGTGCGTTGCTCTCCGACGGCCTGCTTGGCAAGTACCGCACCATTATCCTGTTGTCACTGGTCTACTGTGCCGGTCATTTCGCGCTGGCGCTTGACGATACCCGCTGGGGACTGGCAATCGGGCTGGGCCTGATCGCAGTGGGTGCGGGTGGCATCAAGCCGTGTGTGTCGGCACATGTCGGTGACCAGTTCGGCCAGACCAACCAGGGTCTGCTGTCGCGTGCGTTTGCCTGGTTCTACTTTTCCATCAACCTGGGCGCATTTGCATCCAGCCTGGCAACACCGTGGCTGCTGCAGCACTACGGCTCCTCAGTCGCTTTTGGCGTGCCGGGCGTGCTGATGCTGATTGCCACGTTGACCTTCCGGGCCGGCCGGCACCGCTTTGCGCATATCCCCCCGGGCGGCATGCACTTCGTGCGCGAGACATTCAGCAGCGTCGGCCTCGGTGCGCTCGGACGGCTTTGCCTGATCTATATCTTTGTCGCCATGTTCTGGGCGCTGTTTGACCAGACCGGTTCCAGCTGGGTGTTGCAGGCGCAGCATATGGATCGTGAGCTGTTTGGTATCGAGGTGTTGCCAGCCCAGATCCAGGCGGCCAATCCGCTGCTGGTCATGATTCTGATCCCGGTATTTTCCTACCAGGTTTACCCGGCCATCAACCGCGTGTACATGCTGACACCGCTGCGCAAGATTGCCATGGGCCTGTTTCTGACTGCGCTGGCGTTTTCAATCCCGACACTGGCGCAGATTCATATCGATCAGGGCGGCATACCACACATCGGCTGGCAGTTACTGGCCTATGTGCTGCTGACTTCGGGTGAAGTCATGGTATCGATTACCTGTCTCGAATTTTCCTACACACAGGCGCCGAAGACCATGAAGTCCTTCATTATGGCGTTTTTCATGTTGTCGATTTCACTCGGCAACCTGTTTACCAGTGGTGTGAATTTCTTTATCCAGAACCCCGATGGCAGCAGCAAGCTGGCCGGTGCTGACTACTTCCTGTTCTTTACCGCGCTGATGCTGGTCACTGCCGTGCTGTTTACGTTCGTGGTGCGGTACTACCGCGGTACCACCTATATCCATGAGGAACAGCCGGCAACGGCAGTTTATTGAGCCTTGAATAAATCATGTACAAATTCGAAGTAGCCCGGGGGCAGGAGGCGGTGGCCGGTGATGGCGGACCAGTATGCCGCCGTGCTGGCTGACATGGTCGAGGCCTGAGTTACTCCAAACGTTGCAATAATTCAGCTGTGGGAGCGGCGCCTCACCGCAATTCGCGCCGGGGGCGGCGCTCCTGCAGTAAGACTTCTTGCAATGATTCTGTTACTTGTTCCGGTCTCAACCGGGGCACCTGGTTACCAGCCGTAGTACCTGCTCCGGGGACCGCCGTAGTAATCCGGCCGGAACTGTTCCATCTGTTCGCGCTGGGACTCGTGCCAGTCAGCCATGCGCCGGCTGCGCTCCTCGCTCATCTGCCGGATAAATGCGTAGCGGGCGCGGTTCCACTGCCGCCGGTCCTCGGCCATGGGGTTGTTCCACCAGCGGCGTGCGCTGCGGTACTGCTTCAGTGCCTGCTTGCGGGCAGCCTGCTGCTGATTGCGTGCCTTGCGCCAGGCATCATCATAACTGCCACGGTCACGGTGCCAGCCGTAACGGCTGGCCTGTTCCGTGGGGGTACTGGTTTCGGTTTCGTTGGCTTCTGCTTCGGTGGTTTCCGACGCTGCGGCCTGCCAGCTGCCGGTGGCGGCACAGCTGACCAGCAGGGTGGCCACCAACAGTCGCTTGTGGACTT
Source organism: Pseudomonadota bacterium (assembly GCA_039714155.1). Classification (GTDB taxonomy): domain Bacteria; phylum Pseudomonadota; class Gammaproteobacteria; order UBA9214; family UBA9214; genus SZUA-186. The sequence continues at coordinate 32,633 of JBDLJX010000018.1, forward strand.
TTGCTATTACTTTCATGGTGTTCTCCGGTAGTTACCTGTCAGATTTCACGAATAGGCTATGTGCTTGCGAGTGAATTCACCTTGATGCACGTCAATCCTGCACGGATTTGTTATCCGGCCAGTTGGTTGCCAGATTGCTTCGGGGTTGGGCCGGGTCTATGGTCAGGCTATGCGTTTGATATTCACCGGATTCTGGCAGTGACATCGACGGCGGCGAAGAAAGGCCGATTGCATAGCCGGCCGCTAACAGCCGAACATATACCGCTGGCATTGCGTGGCATGCGGCTGCTGTTTGCATCGGTCGGGCGCGTGCTGCCGGGGCTGATGGGCCGCTGGGCCTACCGCCTGTGGTTCCGGACCCGGCGTTACCCGGATTCGGCAGCCGGTAAGCGCGCGGTCAGGGAGGCATTGCGGGAGACCCTGCAGGTTGACGGCATTCCCGTCGCCATTTACAGCTGGGGTGAAGGGCCGGTTGTGTTGTTTATTCACGGCTGGTCGGGGCGCGGTTCGCAGGTGGCGGGTTTTCTCAAGCCGCTGATGCAGGCCGGTTATCGTGTCATGGCCGTGGATGCACCGGGGCATGGGGAGACGCCCGGTAAGCGCACCAACATTCTCGAATGTGCACGGGTGGTACAGGCCTTTGCACAGCACTATGGTCCTGTTCATGCTGTAATTACACATTCCTTCGGTGGCATGGTGCTGGCCTATGCCATGCGGCAGGGTCTTGAGGCAGGCCGGGTGGTCTGTATCAGTGTGCCGGCGCGGGTGGAGTTCCTGATTGAACGGTTTGCGCAGACCCTGACCATGCCGGCGGCGGTTGTTGTGAAACTGAAGCTGCGGCTGGAACAGCGCTTTGCCGAGGATATCTGGGAACTGCTGGCGACGGATGCCAATGCTGCACAGCTTGGTGTACCGGCGCTAATTATCCATGACGAGGATGATGTCGGTGTGCCATGGCAGCAGGGCCAGCTGATTGCCGATGCCTGGCCCGGCGCGCAGTTCCTGAAAACGCAGGGACTCGGGCATGGCCGTATTCTGCGGGATGCCGGGGTGGTCGCGCAGGCGGTGGAGTTTATCAAGACCTGACCCGGATTCCGCTGTCCTGCATCCGGGCTACAATAAGGTGATCGGACATTCGGGACTATTCAGCATAAGCAATGAAACTCTATCTCGTCCAGCACGGTGAAGCAGTCGACAAGACGGTGGACCCGGAACGCCCCTTGAGCGAGCAGGGCGAACAGGATGTGAAGGCGATGGCGGATTTCCTTGCTGCTGCCGGTGTCCGGGTGGAGCGCGTCTGGCACAGTGGCAAGCGTCGGGCTGAACAAACCGCCGGCGTATTGGCAAAACCGGTGATGAAGGGCGGGGATATCGAGGCGATTACCGGCATTAACCCCAATGACGATGTCACGGCCTTTGCGCAGGATGCCGATGTCTGGGAGCAGGACACCCTGGTTGTTGGGCACCTGCCATTCATGGCGCGGCTGGTGGCCTATCTGGCTACCGGTAAGGCGAATACGGCGACTGTCGCATTCAGGCCGGGTTCCATTGTGTGCCTGGAACGAGAGGGTAACGGCGGCTGGCAGATCCTGTGGATGGTCCGGCCGGAGCTGCTGGGATGAAAACGTTATGGGTTCGACGGGATAACTGATATGGCGTTACGTGGCATGGTCCCGCCCGACCCGCAGACCGGCGTTTCGCAGGAACGCTTTGCCGTGATCTTTACACCGCGGACCAGTCGCAAGCGCTACCCGGCCGGCTGCGTCGAGATATTTGCAACCGAAGCGGCGGCGCTCGACGCGGCAGATCCGGACAACAAGCGGCATGCCGCACGCGTGGTGGGCCCCTCGAAGTCCTCGGAAGGGCAGTACATCTACTACCTGATGCAGTGGTTGTAGGCTGTGCATGGCGCACCCTGTCGACTTCGCCCGACCTGCATTCGGGCTACGGGCTTGTAATCAGCCTGTGCAGGAAATCGAGATACGGTGGTGTGTGCCATTCACGACCGCCAAGGGCCAGGTAGCGGATATAACCGTCGGGATCGACAAAGAAGGTGGCCGGCAGGCCGCGTGGTTGCCAGGCCTCGGTGACCAGACCATCGGTATCCATGAGCGGTATGACATCCGGTGCGACGATACCGAGAAAACTGAATACCTCGTCCTCGGTCTCGGCGGTATTCACCATGACGATCTCGAGCCGCTTATCCTGCAGGGTTTCCATCATCTTCTGAATGGTCGGCATTTCACGGCGGCAGGGGCCGCACCAACTGGCCCAGAAGTGTACGAACAGCCAGTGGCCGCGACTGTTGGCGAGATCAAACGGTTCACCGTCGAGATTTTCCAGTTGCAGTGCCGGCGCCGGCCGGCCATCCGTGAGCATGATGCCGGGCGGCAGCCCGGCAGCAGCTGCGGTGACGGCAACGCCCAGCAGGGTAATAACAAGCAGCAGGCGATTCATTGTTCCGGCGGGTCCTCTGCGCAATACAGCTGGTCGAATTTCACCTGCGCCAAACCGAGTCGTTTGTCTTTGCCGGTATGGAAGTTTGCTGCAATCGTGTAGGGCTGCTTGTTGCGCGGCAGGACAAAGTTGCCACCAACCGGTTCGGCCGGCTGCAGGTCGCGCACGTCCGGTAGTTGTGTCCAGCCAAAGGTGGAACGGTTGGCCTGCGGCAATCCGATTTCATCCCAGACCGAATCCCAGTACGCAAAGCCGAGCCGCTGCACCGGCTTGCCGTTCTGCGTGATGTGCCAGTTGCTGGTCTCCAGCCACAGGATACGGTTGCTCTTGTTGTCGATGTGCACGGTAATGAAACAGGTCTGGCGGATGCGTTCGATTGCAGCTGGCGGGAAACCACGCGCCTCGTAGAAAGCGCCGATTTGGTCCGGTGTATGCAGTCGCAGCAACATGAACAGCTGCTCGTTGTCGACGTAGGGGCCGGGTGGCGTTTCACCATCGGCCCAGGGCAGGGCGGCCGACGGGCTGCTGTTAGTGAGCAGGAGTGCCGCGATCCACGGCAATAACCATTGTATTTGCATGAATCCCCGAACCTGCCTATTGTCCTGTTGCAAGCGGCACAATGTAGCCGGATGCGGCACAGCGGAATCCGGGAGTATTCACAGGTAGCCGGGATGCCAATGATGATGGTCATGCCAGCCTGGATAATCCCGACTACCATTAAGTGTGCCGACTTTAACCATAGGGGGCAAGCCGTGAAACTGATAGTTCCATTACTGCTGGCTTTGCTGGTAATTGCCGGGCCAGCACGGTCGGGTGAAACCGCTGTTTCTGCACAGCGCCCGGTTCATACCTATTCAATCGTGGCGCGTGACCCGGCAACCGGTCAGCTGGGTGTGGCGGTACAATCACACTGGTTCAGCGTTGGCAGCCTGGTGCCCTGGGCCAGGGCGGGTGTCGGCGCCATTGCGACACAGTCGTTTGTGGATGTGCGTTACGGTGTCGAGGGGCTGCAACTGATGGCGCAGGGGATGCCGGCCGACCGTGTCATGCAGCGGCTGCTGAAGGCAGACCCGAACCCCGCGGTGCGCCAGGTCGGCATGATCGATGCCAACGGCACGATTGCCCAGTACACCGGCAAGAATTGTATCCAGCATGCCGGCCATCTGGCCGGTGTTAATTTTGCCGTGCAAGCAAATTTAATGGTGAGGGCAGGTGTGCCGGAGGCAATGGCCAGGGCTTACAGCGAAGCGCAGGGGTCGCTGGCGGAACGCCTGCTGGCGACACTGGAGGCGGCACAGGCGCTGGGTGGTGACCTGCGCGGCAAACAGTCGGCGGCGATACTGGTCGTGCGCGGTGAGCCGGGCGAACGTCCCTGGGAAGACCGGCTGGTGGATCTGCATGTCGAGGACCACCCGACGCCGTTGCTGGAACTGCGGCGCTTGCTGACCCTGCACACGGCCTACCAGTATATGAATCTCGGTGATCATGCCCTTGAGGGAGATAACATTGATGGCGCTCTTTCCTATTACGGCCAGGCTCAGGCGCTGGCGCCAAACAAGCTCGAGATGAAATTCTGGCATGCAGTGTCACTGGCCAATGCCGGCCGGGTCGATGCTGCCCTGGCGCTGTTTGCAACGATATTCAAACAGGACCATGACTGGCGGGTGTTGGTACCACGGCTTGTCGAGTCGAAATTACTGCTCGTCGATCCGGCGACACTGGAACGGATTGTTAACGTCGTACCGCAGGAGGCAATGCAATGAAGAAACTGATGAGTCTGGCAGCGCTATTACTGGCAAGTAACCCACTCGCCGCAGAGGGTCTGGTGCAGGCGAGGCTGTTGTCACTGGACATGGCGCGCACGATTGCCGGGGCCGCCATCGAGGCGTGTCGCAAGGACGGTTACCAGGTGTCGGTGGTGGTGACCGACCGCGCCGGCGAACCACTGGTGGTCATGCGCGACGTGTATTCAAACCGCTACTTCACGCAGCTGGCACATGGCAAGACCAACGCAGCGATTATGGCCAATACCAGTTCTGCCGAGCTGCGCCGCAACCGTGCCGACATGGTCAATGAGCTGAACCTGCTTGACGGCGTCATGGTGCTGGCCGGCGGGTTGCCGGTGCAAGTGGCCGGTTCACTGGTGGGTGCGGTCGGTGTCAGCGGTGCGCCGGGGGGTGATCTTGACGAGGCCTGTGCCCGCGCCGGTATTAATGCGGTGCAGGAAGAACTGGAGTTTGCGGATTAACCAGACTGCAGGGACGAGTACGTCGCACAATACTGTTCTCGCGCAAAGACGCTAAGGCGCAAAGAAAGTCAAAA
>JBDLJX010000019.1:0-36534 GCA_039714155.1 Pseudomonadota bacterium
TTAATGCATCAGGGCAGTGCCCAGCCGTTCGAGCTTGCCGCGCACGGAACCGTCTATCACCAGATCGCCGGCGCGGATAATGGCGCCGCCCAGCAGTACCGGGTCGGTGCTGCATTCCAGCTCGATATCACGCCGCAGGCGTTTTTTCAGTGCCTTAATAACGGCAGTCTGCTGGGACTCGCTGGCCGGGAAAGCGGTGACGAGTTCCGCCTTGACAGTCTGCTCGGCCTCGCGGCGCTGGATTTCAAACAGGGCCGCAATATCCGGCAGTACATGCAGTCGCCGGTTCCCGGCCAGCAGGCGAATGAAGTTGTGGCACTTCTCGTTGAAACGCTCGGCGCCGATACCGATGAACAGGTCGGCCACCTGTGCCTCGGTCAGCTGCGGGTTGTCGATCATGTCCGCCATTTGCGGGTCCGCGGCAACCGCGGCCAGCAGTTGCAGCATCTCCGACCAGTCCTTCAGCGTGTGATGCTGGCTGGCGAACAGGAATGCTGCCTGGGCATAAGGCCGGGCGATTGTCAGTGATTCGGCCATCAGATCTCGGCTGCCAGCTTATTCATCAGCTCGGCATGGGTGGCCTCGTCGACCTCGCGTTCCAGTACCTTGCCGGCACCGGCCACCGCGATCGAGACCACCTTGCCACGCAGCTCTTCCTTCGCGCGGTTCACTTCCTGGTCGATCTCGGCACGCGCCGCGACCAGCAGGCGGTTGCCTTCCTCGCGGGCATCGTCCTTGGCTTCATCAACGATCTCGGCGGCACGTTTCTCGCCACGGGTAATGATTTCACCGGCCTGTACCTTGGCCTCGCGCAGGATTTCCTTGGCGCGTTCCTCGGCCAGTTCCTGTTCGTGCTTGCCGTGCTCGGCGGCCGCCAGGCCATCGGCGATTTTCTTCCTGCGCTCTTCCAGCGCATGCACCAGAGGCGGCCAGATGTATTGGTAACAGAACCAGACGAACACGAAGAACGTGATCGACTGGCCTATCAGCGTCATGTTGATATTCATTTGCGCTTACCGTCCCGCTGTTGGCTGCTGCGACTAACCCGCAACAGCGAAGATGACGTAGAAGGCCACACCCACGGCGATCATCGGTACCGCGTCGGTGAGACCCATCATCAGGAAGAACTGGCCACGCAGGACAGGAATGAGTTCCGGCTGGCGGGCAGCACCTTCGAGGAAGCGACCACCGAGGATGCCGATACCGATGGCTGCACCCAGTGCGCCCAGACCCATCATGATGGCGCCAGCGATAAAGAGCAAAGCAGTTACTTCAGTCATGTTGTTTTCTCCTGGTCAATAAATTCAAGCTAACTATTAAGAATCAGTGTTCACCCGTCTGGTAGGCCAGATCCATGTAGACCACGGTCAGGATCATGAAGATAAAGGCCTGCAGGGTAATGATAAGAACGTGGAAGATGGCCCAGCCGAGTTGCAGGAAGCCGCCGAAGATGCCCAGCATCCAGCCACCGCCGTACATCAAGGCAATCAGGATAAAGATCATCTCGCCGGCAAACATGTTGCCGTAGAGACGCAGCGACAGTGACAGCGGTTTGGCCAGCAGCGAGACGAACTCGAGCAGGAAATTGATCGGGATAAATACCAGCTGCAGCAGCTTGTTGTCCGCGCTGAACGGATGCATCGTCAGCTCGGCCGCGAATCCGCCAACCCCTTTTATCTTGAAACTGTAGTAGATCGTCAGTGCAAACACGGCCAGCGCCATGCCGAAGGTCGCATTGGGATCCGTGGACGGCACCACCCTGAAGTAGACGTGGTGCGGATCCATGCCGAAAAAGCTGCTGCCGATCAGGGTCACGACCCGCGGCAACCAGTCGACCGGAATGAGATCCATGAAATTGATCAGGAACACCCAGATAAAGATGGTTAGCGCCATGGGTGCGACCAGCGCATTTCGTCCCGTGAACGTGCCCCTGACAATGCCATCAACGAACTCGACGATCCATTCAACGAAATTCTGCATGCCAGCGGGGGTATCGCTGGTCGCGCTTTTGGCAACCTGTCTGAACAGCAACAGGAACATCGCGCCGAGCAGGATCGACCAGAACATGGTGTCGACGTGGATGGCCCAGAAACCCATGGCCTTGGCCTCGGCAGCCGACTGCGCAAAGCCCCAGTGACCATCCGGGTACTGCCCGAACGTCAGGTTGGTCAGGTGGTGCTTGATATAACCCGAGGTTGTCAGCGGCTCACTCGCCATGAATCAGTTTTTCCTTCTTGTTCCTGTCACAAACAGGCCCAGCTGGCCTGCAATAAATCCCGTCAACAGCGGCAATGGCTCCAGCCGCCACCCACCCATGCCCAGCGCAAACAGGGCCAGCACCAGCACGAAGCGCTCCATGGCACTGCGGTACAGCAGCCACAGGCTTTGACCAGCGCTCATGGCACGGCCGCTGTCGGCCTGGTAACGACGCCACTCCAGCAACATAACGTTGAGCAGGGCAATGGCCCCGCCAAACAGCGCGGATACCGCCTGGTATCGCCCGGACATGACAAAAAACACCACGACTATCAAACCAACCAGCAACAGCTGGAGCCATAGCACGGTGCCTATCCTGCCCAGGTAAGACCCTGATATTGATTTATTAATCAATTAGTTACGACCTGCCCGTGGTGGTCTCGGCGACCTCAATCCGTGGGCCGCGCACGGCCGGACAGCCCCAGGCAGTCGGGGCAGGCATTATAAGGATCACTGACAGGCAGGGTCAATAATATTGACAGGACACCGTTTGCGGGCGAACCGTGCAGAACGAATCAGCGGATATGCTCGAGGATGCCGTCGAGCTCGTCGAGGCTGTTATAGCGGATCTCGAGCTTGCCCTTGCCGTTACGGCCGGGATGCACCATAACCCGGGCCCCCAGTGTATCGGACAACTTTGCCTCGAGCTGCAGGACATCAGGATTCTTGCTGGCCATTTTCCTTGCCGGCTTCGATTGTTGCAGTTGCTTGACCATGGCTTCAGTGGCGCGCACGGACAGACCATTGGCAGCCACCTTGCGGGCGGCATCGACCTGTTTCCTGCCGGTCAGTGCCAGCAGGGCACGCGCATGGCCCATTTCCAGCTGCCCGTGTTCGACCATCTCCTTCACCGCCTCCTCGAGTTCGAGCAACCGCAGCAGATTGGAAACCGCGGCGCGGGAACGGCCAACCGCCTGCGCGGCCTCTTCGTGGGTAAGCTCGAATTCATCGACCAGTCGTTTCAACGCGTTCGCTTCTTCCATCGGGTTGAGATTTTCACGCTGGATGTTTTCGATCAGTGCAATGGCGATCGCACCGCGGTCATCAACCTCGCGCACCACCGCCGGGATATCGTGCAGGCCGGCAAGTTGCGAGGCGCGCCAGCGGCGTTCACCGGCGATGAGCTCGTAACGGCCGTTGGCGATTTTACGCACCAGGATCGGCTGTACCACGCCCTGTTCAGTGATGGAATCGGCCAGGTCCTGCAAGGATTCCTGGTGCATGTCGACACGTGGCTGGTACTTGCCACGCTCGATGATATCGACCGGCAGGGTCAACAACGCGCCATCCACGGCTTGCGGTTCCGGGTCAGGCACAGCGCGCAATTCCGGTGCCGCGGCGGCTGTTGCTGCCGGCGCATCTGCCGGTGTCGCTGCCTGGTTTGTGCGTGCCGATGGCCCGAGGAGTGCCTCGAGGCCGCGTCCCAATCCGCGTTTTTTTGCTGCCATTGTCGTCACCGTTTACGTGATCTGTTTAAGGATGAGCAGGGTGGTGCTCCGCCTGTGGCGCAACACCGGTGTTCTGTCTGCTGGCCGGGGTATCCTGGTGACGCCGCAGGTATTCGCCCGCCAGCGCCAGGTAGGCCGCCGCACCCCGTGAGCCCTTGTCGTATTGCAGCACCGGCATGCCATGACTCGGCGCTTCCGCCAGCCGCACGTTGCGCGGGATGATGGTGCGATACACCTTGTCACCAAAATGTTCCTGCAACTGTGCCGAGACATCATTGGACAGGTTATTGCGTGCGTCGTACATGGTACGCAGCAGGCCTTCGATATCGAGTTCCGGGTTGACTGCAATGCGCACCTGCTCGATGGTTTCCAGCAATGCCGACAAACCCTCGAGGGCGTAATACTCGCACTGAATCGGGATGAAGACACCGTGCGCAGCCGCCAGTGCATTGATGGTGAGAATGCTGAGTGACGGCGGGCAATCAATGACGATCAGGTCGTAGTCGTTCTGCACGTAGGTCAGTGCCGCACGCAGGCGGCGCTCGCGGTTATCGCGGTCCATCAGCTCCACTTCCGCCGCGGTCAGATCGCCATTGCCGGGCAACAGGTCATAACCGGCACTCCCGGCATGCACAATGACATCATGAATCGTGGCATGCCCGACCAGCAGCTCATAACCGGTTTTGGTAACCTCGTGCTTGTTGATACCGCTGCCCATGGTGGCATTGCCCTGGGCATCGAGATCGACCAGCAGTACCCGGCGACCGGTCTCCGACAGCGAGGCGGCCAGGTTGACACTGGTCGTGGTCTTGCCGACACCACCCTTCTGGTTGGTTACCGCGATGATCTGGCCCATGCTCGTCTGTACTCCGGGTTATTGTGCCGTTGCGTGCATGCACACCAGGTGGCGCTCGGCATCCATGCCCGGGACCTTGAGACGAATGACCTCGTCGACCACGTCCTTGTCTTCCAGGCATTCGATTTCGGTCATGGGATATACGCCTTTCATGGCAAGTATACGCCCGTCTTCGGCACACAGGCGCGCGGCGTGCCGGTGCAACTCATGCAGGTCTGAAAACGCCCGGCAGATAATGGTGTCGTAGCGCTGTTCCGGCTGGAAGTCCTCGACCCGCTGGTTCTCGAGAATGACATTGTCGAGTGTAATGATCGCCAGTGTCTGCTGCACAAAGCGCAGTTTCTTGCTGCTGCTGTCGAGCAGGGTAAATTCGCGTTCCGGCGAGGCCACTGCCAGCGGGATGCCCGGCAGACCGGCACCGGTGCCGATATCGAGCACGCACTTGCCGTGCAGGTAGGGCAGTACCGTGAGACTGTCGAGGATATGCCGGGTGACGATCTCCGTCGGCTTGCGCACGGAGGTCAGGTTGTAGATGCGGTTCCAGTTCATCAACTCGGTGATGAATTCCATCAGGCGATCATCACCGGCGAGTTGTTCATCGAGGCCAAGTTCATACAGGCCGTCTTCCAGCAAATCTTCCGGATGCACGAACTTGCTATGCTGTCCCTTGCCTCTGAAAGTGCGGTTATACATGTATGGTATCGCTGACCTCAGGCGCGCTTGCGTTGCGTGTAATTATGTTTCTTGAGGTGAACCAGCAGCAATGATACCGCTGCCGGCGTCATACCGGGAATGCGTGCCGCCTGGCCGATGGTCTCCGGACGCACCACCTGCAACTTTTCGCATACCTCGTTTGACAGCCCCCGGACGGCATTGTAATCCAAATCGCCCGGCAAGGCTTGTGATTGATGCCGCTGGTGGCGTTCGATCTCGGCCTGCTGGCGATCGACGTAGCCGGCATACCGCGCCTGTACTTCGACCTGTCCGGCAACGCAGTCATCCGCAACGCCCGGACCGAGCCCGTTGATCGCCATCAGCTCGCGGTAGCTGACCCCCGGACGGCGCAGCAACTCATGCACAAACTGTTCGCGTGACAGTGGTTTCTCCAGCAATGCATCGACGGCGTTGCCGGTGGCCGTGCCCGGTCGCACCAGCAGACCACGCAGACGTTGCTGTTCCAGTTCGATGGCCGCGCGCTTGTCACTGAAGGACTGCCAGCGCTGTGCATCCACCAGCCCGAGCTCACGACCGACCGGCGTCAAACGCAGATCGGCATTGTCCTCGCGCAGCAGCAGGCGGTACTCCGCCCGGCTGGTGAACATGCGATAGGGTTCGCTGGTGCCGCGGGTAATCAGGTCATCGATCAGCACCCCGATATAGGCCTCATCGCGGCGCGGCGTCCACGGCGCCTTGCCCTGTACCTGGCGTGCCGCGTTCAGACCGGCGACCAGCCCCTGCGCCGCGGCCTCCTCGTAACCGGTGGTACCGTTGATCTGGCCGGCAAAGTACAAACCACCGATGGCGCGGGTTTCCAGCGATGTCTGCAGGTCGCGCGGGTCAAAGAAGTCATATTCGATGGCATAGCCCGGCCGGGTGATATGGGCCTGTTCAAAACCCTTGATGGAATGCACCAGCCGCTCCTGCACGTCAAAGGCCAGGCTGGTTGAAATGCCGTTCGGGTAGACCTCGTGGGTTGTCAGACCCTCGGGCTCGACAAAGATCTGGTGCGAGGTCTTGTCGGCGAAGCGCACCACCTTGTCCTCGATCGACGGGCAGTAGCGCGGCCCGGTACCTTCGATGGCGCCGGTAAACATGGGCGAATCCGTCATGCCGCCGCGGATGATGTCGTGTGTTTGTTCGTTGCTATGGGTGACGTGGCAACTCACCTGGCGCGGATGCTGCTCGGCCCTGCCAAGATAGGACATCACCGGCAGCGGCTGGTCGCCGGCCTGCACGGCCAGTTTGCAGTAGTCGATGGTGCGACCGTCGAGGCGCGGTGGTGTGCCGGTCTTCAGTCGCGCAACCCGCAACGGCTGTTCACGCAAACGTGCCGCCAGCGCGTTGGCCGGTGGATCGCCGGCACGGCCGCCGGCATGGTTGTCCGGGCCGATGTGAATGCGGCCGCCCAGGAAGGTACCGACGGTCAGTACCACGGCCGGTGCGTGAAAGCGCAGGCCCATGTTGGTGATGACACCGGTGACGTGGTCGTTGTCGACCATCAGATCATCGACGGCCTGCTGGAAGATGTGCAGACCGGACTGGTTTTCCAGTGCCTGCCGCACTGCCTGCCGGTACAACACCCGGTCGGCCTGAGCCCGTGTGGCACGCACCGCCGGCCCCTTGCTGGCATTGAGCACACGGAACTGGATGCCGGCCCGGTCAGTGGCCTGCGCCATCAGGCCACCAAGGGCATCGATCTCCTTCACCAGGTGACTCTTGCCAATGCCGCCGATGGCCGGGTTGCAGCTCATCTGGCCAAGGGTGTCAACGTTGTGGGTCAGCAGCAGGGTATGCGCACCCAGTCGCGCCGCCACCAGTGCCGCTTCGGTGCCCGCATGCCCGCCGCCGACGATGATGACCTCGAATTGTCGCTGTGAAGATGCCAATGTCTTAACCCGGAAATTTCATAAATCTGCGCAAAGATCGCGCAGTATATTGGTTTCACAAGGAAATTTCCGAGGGAGTGACGGTTCAGTGATTACGGCCGACCGAGGAGATATTCCTTGTGGAGTCAAGAGACCAGCGAGATTGCGCATGATTTATGAATTTTTCGGGTTTAAGTAAGAATAAAAAAGTAACCGGATTCTACGCCGCGCGCGCCAAATCCGGTAATCAGTGGAAAATCCACTTCCTGATAAGTACACAAGTTAGCCTTGCTAAATCACCAGAAAAAGCTATATGTTAGTATATATTGTGTTACTCTAGTCAAGATTACACAACATGAGGTGTTAGGCATGAGACTCCTTGAATTCAACAAGGACGAAGGTGGCGCCAATCCGCGGCGACCGGCAACCCTTCCCCCTCCCCGCAAGCCAACAGCAGCTGCCGTGCAAACCATGCCTGCTGCACAGCGGCGCGTCACCAGCCACAAACCCGGCCGGCCGGCCGAGCGGGTGTTTCCGGTCAACGGCAATACCCTGCCAAAACCGGCAGCGCAAAGCCCCGTAGATCTTGAGCAGCTGCAACAGCGCATCGTGGTCCTGGAACAACGCCTGCAGGAAGTCTCAGGCAGGGCCGGCAAGGCCTCGGTGAAGGAGCTGCAGCAGTTGCAGCAACGCATACACAAACTGGAAACCAGCCTCGACAGTGAACTGTGGCAGGCCAGGCAGCGCGAACACACCATGCTGGAAATGCTGGCAAAGCCAACACTGAAAACCCGTATCAGGCAACGCATTGACCGCTTCATCAGCGCCGATATCCCGGCCATCGGCCGCCTGCTGAAACGCGGTATGCATGGTTGGTGGGAGGACTGCCAGCCAGGTTGGTGGCCCCGGTTTGCACGCAACTGGCAAGATTCACTCGACAAGGCACGGCGGTAACCGGTTTTCAAACCTGCTTCACCGCAGAGAAAACCAATAAAAATAAACCGCAAGGACGCGAAGAAAACACTATTTCAGTAGGAGCGACTTCAGTCGCGATGGGTTGGACTATTTCAGTTAATTATCGCGACTGAAGTCGCTCCTACTTGGCCACCGACCTTAATCCCGCCCACAACAGTTCCAGCTGCTGTCGGTACATCGGGCCAATGCTGGTCGGGTTGGCATGCTGGATCGCCAGCGGCACGCCGTAGAAAATCGACACCAGCCCGACCATTGCCGCCGGTAACAGGGTGTTTTCCGGTAACTCACCCTGCTTGATCGCATCCTGCAATGCCATCTTCAGCAGGGTTTCGAGGTTACTGTCATCGACCGCCTCGATACCCTCAAGGTCCGGGAACGCCATGCTGCGTTCCGCGCGGGTAATTTCCGGTCGCGGCGCGTGCTCGCGGTCACGTGCTTCCCAGGCAATGATCTCGCCCATGAGACCCGGCTTTTTCTGCACCTGGATGGCGGTGTAGCGAAACAGCGCCTCGATCACGGCCAGTCCCTGTTGCTGGCTGGCGGCCTGGCGGCCGTACCAGTTCAGCTCCAGTGTCCACAGCTTGTCGAGGTAGGCAATCATGTCATCCTTCTTCGGGAAGTAATTGAAAAAGGTCGCTTCGGAGATCTGCACCCGCTCGCACAGGTTCTTTACCGACAGGGATTCCAGCGGGGCCGAGTTGAGATGTGCGGTGGTGGCCTCCGCCAGCGCCAGGCGGGTACGGGCGAACTTGCGTTCACGTAACGAGGGTCGTGCTGGATCTGCCATATATGGAGATTACTATAAAATTACATCCTGCAACAAGACATAAAAGACGGCTGAAATCTAAAGAGAAAACAGCTTTACTGGCATTTTACCGGCCCGCTGAAATACCCTATTCCCCAATAACCCATAATAAATCTGTGGGAAGACCGGATTAGCCGCAAAATCCTGGAATTTATTACCCGGATACCTGCTGCTGGATCGCTATAAATACCATATAAATCAATAGATACAATGCTATATAAAGCCTGCATCAATTATATAGCAGGCTATAGTTTAATAACGTTAAATCCCTGATTCCGGCTATTTGCGCATATCGTTGGCTCGAATTTTTGTGTGTAGTCCAAATTATGCATTTTTACTACCCTGTGTCGCCGTGAAAAGGGGCATCACCGACTCCGCACCAGGAGCCTGTCGGACTCAGGATGATTCTACTGCGGCGGCGGGAGAGTGGCCCAAATGCCCCCGATTTTTCGTTACGTAGGCCCACTATGCGCCTCAAAATCGGGATCATTTGTTCTCACTCTCCCGCTCGCCTCGCTACGAACCCCTAAGTCCGACAGGCTCCTGGGACACTTTAAATACCAGCAGTCGATAGCTCTTGTATTGCTCGAATACCGCCCGGCTGCGATTGCCGGCCAGGTACTTGTACCTGAGCCGCGCCAGCTTGTGTCGCAACAGCCATTTCAGCAGGCCGGTCAGGCGCGGGTAGTTGTCCAGCAGGTAGTCATCCATGGTGCCGGCCGCCGGAATCAATCGATCGTTGAGCCAGTCATCCAGTAACTCGATGGTCGGACTGATGCGACGGGTGAGGTCCGTATCCCGCAACAGCGCGAATGATGACGCCTCGAGCTGCCGGTAGAACTCTGTCAGCAGGTGACCGCCGCCGAAACTGCGATCACCGACCCCGCCATCGCCATGCGCGGCCGTCTTGAAGAAATCACACACCAGCACCTTGCCACCCGGCACCAGCAAGCCGGGTAATCGCTGCAACAGTTGCTGCAGCGGAATGTACTGAAAACTTTCGCTGAACAACACCAGCTCAAAGCGACCGACAGCAGCGGGCAGGTCCTCAAAGCGACACTCGAGCAGGCGTGCCTGTGATGCCAGGTAAGCAGCCAGCCGTTTACGCGCCTGTTCCGCCAGCGCCCGCGACGGGCTGACGGCGGTAACCTGCCAGCCCCGTGCCAGCAGCTGTTCCGCCAGCCGGCCAGTGCCACAACCGACATCAAGGATATGCGGGAAGTCCTGCCCATCCAGAAATTCTGCAGCAGTGTCGAGCAGCAGTTCGGAATAGCGCTGCTGGGCAATACGCAGGTTGCCGAGAGACGGTTCCAGGCCAGCATCCCAGAGGCCGTAGTGCAAGTCATCGACGTCCAGTAACTGCTGTGCAAGCACCAGACCCAGCTCGCGGGTAGTCATTTTGTCAGCCTTAGACCGCATTTCCGGTTACCGCCGAAAGAAATAATAACCTTTAATATCAATTAGATATTCTAATATATATAGAATTATAGTATTTTATATGATACTCTAATTAAACGATTTCATTGCCATTTGCTCATTTGCACGGCTCCGGGTTACGCCGTGCGCGCCGAAAAGAGAATGCATACCCCGCATAACATGCTATGGAGAATTGAGCAGAGATTCCCAAACTATATAGCAGAGCCGCCGTCCTGCTTCACTTGCCGATACAGAAGCTGCTGAAGATGCGGCCCAACAGATCATCGCTGCTGAACTCGCCGGTGATCTCGTTGAGCGCCTGCTGCGCCTGCCGCAGTTCCTCGGCCAGCAATTCACCGGCCTGCTGGTCTGCCAGTTGCCGGCGGCCCGTGTCGACATGTCCGGCGGCGCGCGCCAGTGCGTCGAGGTGGCGGCGGCGGGCACTGAAACCGCCCTCGGCCTGTTCACTATAGCCGGCGCTCTGCTTGAGGTGGCGGCGCAGCCCATCCAGGCCGTTGCCATCACGCAGGCTGAGGGCGACATCGGTGCCATCAGCAGTAACCGTAACACCAGCCGTGCGGCCGCTGAGATCGATCTTGTTGAAGATGCGCGAGTGCGGCACGCGGGGCGGCAGCTCGGCAAGAATGGCGGCATCGGCAGCAGTGAAACCGCGCTGGTCATCGATCACCAGCAGTACACGGTCGGCATGCTCGATGGCCTGACGCGCCCGCAGCATGCCTTCGCGTTCCACCGGGTCGTCACTGTCGTGCAGGCCGGCGGTATCGATAAGATGCAGCGGCATGCCGTCAAGCTGCACCTGCTCGCGCAACACGTCGCGAGTGGTACCGGGGATATCGGTGACGATGGCCGCGGCATGTCCGGCCAGCGCATTCAGCAGGCTGGACTTGCCGGCATTGGGTTGACCGGCAATGACCAGCGTCATGCCATCACGCAGCAGCTGGCCCTGGTGGGCTGCCTCCTCAACGGCCTGCAAACCGGCCTGTAATGCGACCAGCCGCTCGCCCACCTGCGGTTCGGCAAGAAAGTCGATCTCCTCGTCGGGAAAATCCATGGCCGCTTCAATCCAGGCACGCAGCTCGATCAGCTGTTCCAGCAACGCATGCACGCGCTCGGAAAACTCGCCGTGCAGGGAACGCACCGCGGCGCGTGCTGCCTGTGCCGTACCACTGTCGATCAGGTCGGCAATTGCCTCGGCCTGTGCCAGGTCGAGCTTGTCATTGAGGAAGGCGCGCTCGGAAAACTCGCCCGCGTGCGCCGCGCGTGCGCCGAGTTCCAGCAGTCGTTGCAGCAACAGGTCCATGACCACCGGTCCGCCATGGCCATGCAGTTCCAGTATGTGTTCACCGGTAAACGAGGCCGGTGCCGGAAAATACAGTACCAGGCCGGTGTCGATAAGGTTGCCATCGGCCGCACAAAAATCATGCAGTCCGGCGTAGCGGGGGGCAGGCAAGTGGCCGAGCAATTGCGTGGCAATGGCCGGCACGTCCGGGCCGGACAGCCGTACGATGCCGACACCACCGTGACCGGCGGGTGTGGCAATGGCAGCGATGGTGTCGGTGACAGGCCGCATGTTCAAATTTTATTGCAGCAGCGGCTTCAGCCGCGATTGGCGGCAGGGTAACCATCCGCTCGCGAATGAATTCGCTCCTACACAAGCTCCTGCACAAGCCACATCGACAGGCTATTTCCCGCCGGCCTCGACACGCTTGGTAATGACCCACTGCTGGGCAATCGACAGGGTGTTGTTGGCTACCCAGTAGAGCACCAGCCCGGACGGGAAGAAGGCAAAGAACACGGTGAACACGACCGGCAGCACCATCATGACCTTGGCCTGGATCGGGTCCATTGGCGCCGGGTTGAGTTTCTGCTGGATCAGCATGGTCGCACCCATCAACAGCGGCAGCACATAGTAGGGGTCCGGTGACGACAGGTCATTCAGCCAAAACATGAAATCGGCCTGGCGCAGTTCGACGCTTTCCAGCAACACCCAGTAGAGCGAGATGAACACCGGAATCTGCACCAGGATCGGCAGGCAGCCGCCGAGCGGGTTGATCTTCTCTTTCTTGTACAGGTCCATCATCGCCTGGTTGAGCTTCTGCCGGTCATCGCCATAGCGTTCTTTCAGCGCCTTCAGCCGTGGCGCCAGCTTGCGCATGTTGGCCATCGACTTGTAACTGGTTTCCGACAGCTTGTAGAACACCAGCTTGATCAGCAGGGTGATAATGAGAATGGTCCAGCCCCAGTTACCGATAACGCCGTGTATCCAGGACATGGCGATATACAGCGGCTCCGCCAGCACGGTCAGCACACCGTAATCGACGGTCAGTTGCAGGCCGGGTGCCACCGCGGCCATTGCATCCTGCAGCTTCGGTCCGAGGAACAGGTGGGTGGAAAACGTGGTGCTGTCGCCGGCAGCCACCGTCCGCTGCGGCGCAATCAGGCCGATGACGTAACGCGCACCACTCAGCGTCTTGGTGTAGTAGCGGTTCTCCTCACCGGTATCGGGAATCACGGCACCAACGAAGTAGTGCTGGATCATGGCGGCCCAACCGTCGGTGACCTGGCGATCGAGGTCAGCATCGAGCATTTCCTCGAACTTGATCTTTTCGTATTTTTCTTCCGGGCTGTAGAGCACGCCACCCATGTAGGTGTAGATAAAGGTGGACTGGCCGGTTTCCGCGACCTGCGTACGTTGCAGCTGGCGGTACTGGCGGCCATGCCAGTCGGTACTGCTGTGGTTGGTGACTTTGTGGTCAAGTCCAACGTCATAGCGGCCGCGATGGAAGGTGTAGGTCTTGGTGAGCTCGACACCGTCCGGGCTGCGCCAGGTCAGCGGCACCTCGAGCACATCGGCCGAGTCCGCCAGGCGGAAACGGTTTTGTACCGCGGTATAAACGGCATGATGGGTTGGCTCGATACCGTCCGGTGTGCGCAGGCCGGACTGCACCACGAACAGATTCGGCAGACTGTCATTCAACAGCCGGAACGGGGCGGATTCGGGTTTGGTCGTTTCCGGGTAAGCCAGCAGGTCGAGACGTCGCAAATCTCCACCCCGGGTATTAATCACCACCCTTATTAAGTCGGTTTCGACCACGATTTCCTCTGCGCTGCCAAGCAGGATCTCTTCCGGTATCGCATCATCCTGTACCGGTTTGTCGAGTGACGCCGCCGGCAGGTCGATGCTGCGATCAGGTGCGGTAACCGCTACCCCGGCACTGTCGGTAACCGTGGCTGTCGGTGCACCGTTTTCCGGGGCAGGGCCGTAGTCTTCCATCCAGGCCTGCCAGAGCAGCAGGACGACGAAAGACAGCGCAACAAACAGGAACAGGCGCTGATTATCCATGACTGTGATTTATTTCCTCTTCAGGTACCGGGTCGATGCCACCAGGGTGCCACGGGTGACAGCGCAGCAGGCGGCGCAAGGCCATGCCAGCTCCGCGCAGTGCACCAAAACGCTCGATCGCGGTAATGGCATAACAGGAACAGCTGGGATGGAAACGGCAATGCGCACCCAGCCAGGGGCTGAGCAGGTAACGATAGGCCTTGATGATCTGTATCAGGAACCAGCGCATGTCGTGATCAATCGTTTCCAGAGTGTCTGCAAGGCAGCGTTCAATGCCGGGTTTGACTGCAAGGCGATCCCGGGTCGGGCAATGACAACAATATCGAGTCCGCCGAGTTCGGTTTGCCGGTGGCGAAAGGTCTCCCGAATGCGGCGCTTGATACGATTACGCGCCACCGCTGTGCGGGCCGCCTTACGCGAGATCGCCAGCCCCAGGCGTGGGTAACCGGTGTCATTGGGTATCGCCAGCATGGTCATCCAGCGGTCACCGGCCTTGCAGCGGCACTGTTTGAAGACCCGCTGGTACTCGCCTGGCTCGGTGAGTCGCGCCTGCCGGGGAAAGCGCGTCAGGCCGGCTTGCAAGGGTAGGTCAGACGGACAGCCGTGCCCGGCCCTTGGCGCGCCGTGCCTTGATAACGGCGCGGCCGTTCTTGGTACTCATGCGGGCACGGAAACCGTGGGTCCGCTTGCGCTTCAGGTTACTGGGTTGGAACGTTCTTTTCATGGTACGACTATCCCGCTGTTAACTGATTAATTCACACCGCCTGCAGGCGTGAAAAAAGGGCGCAAAGGGTACTGTTTCTACCGCTCGACTGTCAACTGTGAATGATGGCCGGAAACGCCGCTCAGGGTGTGGATAACTTTGGACGACAGGTATAGACTGCTCTGCCTTGGGGTTTCAGTGTTAACAATAAAAGGGGGCTTGTCTGGTGGAAGTGTCGCTCTGGCAGAAGTGTCTGGTTCGTCTCGAAAATGAGCTTCCGGAGCAACAATTCAATACCTGGATACGGCCGCTGCACGCCGAAGAAACAGCCGACAAACTGCGCCTGCTGGCGCCCAACCAGTTTGTTCTCGACTGGGTCCGCAAGCACCATTTCGACACCATTTCCCGCACCCTGCACGATATCGGTCCGGACCTGAATACCAACGTGCAGCTGGATATCGGCAGCAGCAAGCAGGCCACCGAAACCCTGCAAATACTGGCTGGCGGCAGCAAACCGGCAATGCCAGCCACTGCCCCGGTACCTGCACAGCACAAGAGCAACCTGAACCCGGACTTCACTTTCGACTCGTTTGTCGGTGGCAAGTCCAACCAGCTGGCGCGCGCAGCCTCCATGCAGGTGGCGGAAAATCCTGGCGACGCTTACAACCCGTTGTTCATTTACGGGGGTGTCGGTCTCGGCAAGACCCACCTGATGCATGCCGTCGGCAACATGATCAGGGAACGCGATCCGTCGGCACGGGTCATCTACCTGCACTCGGAGCGTTTCGTCGCTGATATGGTCAAGGCCTTGCAGCATAACGCCATCAATGAGTTCAAACGCTTCTACCGTACAGTCGACGCGCTGCTCATCGACGATATCCAGTTCTTTGCCGGCAAGGAGCGTTCACAGGAAGAATTCTTCCATACATTCAATGCGTTACTTGAAGGACAACAACAGGTCATCCTGACCTGTGACCGCTACCCGAAAGAAGTCCAGGGACTCGAGGAACGACTCAAGTCACGCTTCGGCTGGGGTCTTACCGCGGCCATCGAACCGGCCGAACTGGAAACCCGGGTTGCCATTCTGATGAGTAAGGCCCTTCAGACCGGTATCGAGTTACCCAATGACGTCGCTTTCTTTATCGCCGAGCGTATCCAGTCGAATATCCGTGAACTCGAGGGTGCACTGCGTCGCGTGGTCGCGAGCGCCCGTTTCACCGGCCGCCAAATCAACCTCGAGATTACTCGCGAGGCCTTGCGTGATCTGCTGGTATTACAGGACAAACTGGTTACCATCGACAACATTCAAAAAGTCGTTGCCGAGTATTACAAGATCCGGGTGTCCGATTTGCATTCGGCCCGCCGCAGCCGCTCCATCACACGACCACGCCAGATCGCCATGGCACTGGCAAAGCAGCTGACCACACACAGTCTGCCGGAAATCGGTGACGCCTTTGGCGGGCGTGATCACACCACGGTACTGCACGCGACCCGCAAGGTGACGGAGCTGCGCGACAGTGATCTGCGTATCAACGAGGACTACAACAATCTGTTGAGAACCATGACGACCTAGTGTGGATAACGTGTGTGTAACTGCAACGGGTCAAAGTTATCCCGTTTTATCCACAGCTTGAACACCGTAAAACACGCCCTTACAAACGGGGTTTCTAACAGATTAACTTACTGATATATTTTCAATTATAAGGCTTTTCAACAGATATCCGCCGAACTAGTAATTGTAATAAACATCTTTAAATATATATTTATTTATATTATGAAATTATCCATTCAGCGTGAAACACTGCTCAAACCCCTGCAACAGGTGACTGGTGTTGTCGAACGTCGTCAGACCTTACCCATACTGGGAAATATCCTGTTCAATGCAGACAAGAAAAGTCTAAAACTTACGGCAACGGATCTGGAAGTCGAACTGCAGGCGCAGGCCACGGTCGCCGTTGATGAACCCGGCGATATCACCCTGCCGGCGCGCAAATTGCTTGATATCTGCCGTACCCTGCCGGAAGAGGCCGAGATCAGTATCTCGTTAAAAAAGGACAAGGCCCTGGTACAGTCCGGCAAGAGCCGTTTCACCCTGTTGACCATGCCGGCCAGTGAGTTCCCGGTGGTGGAAAAAATCAAAAGTGCAAAAAAGTTTTCCGTGCCTCAGGATGACCTGCACCAGCTAATCGAACGCACCTCGTTTTCCATGGCGCAACAGGATGTGCGCTATTACCTGAATGGACTGATGCTGGAATCGGCCGATGGTGTGCTGCGGGCAGTTGCAACCGATGGCCACCGGCTGGCCCTGTGCGAACTGCCGGCCGATGTCGGTGACAGTACCGAGCAGCAAGTGATTGTGCCGCGCAAGGGTGTGCAGGAGTTGCATCGTTTGCTGGAAGACAACGATGACCCGGTACAGGTCGAGATCGGCAGCAACCATATCCGCATTACCACCAAGACATTGCGTTTTACCTCGAAACTGATTGATGGACGTTTCCCGGATTACCAGCGAGTTATCCCCAAGGGTGCTGACAAGACCGTTAGTGTCAGTCGCGATCTGTTGCGCCAGGCACTGACCCGGACCTCGATCCTGTCAAATGAAAAGTACCGTGGTATTCGACTGGATTTTTCTAAAAATCTCCTTAAAATTCAAGCACATAATCCAGAACAGGAAGAGGCTGTCGAAGAGCTGGAAGTCAGGTATGACGATGAATCCATGCTGATCGGTTTTAATGTGACCTACCTGCTGGATGTGCTGGGTGCGATTGACAGTCCCGAGGTGGAAGTCAACCTGAGCGATGCCAACAGCAGTGTTTTGATCAACAAGCCCGGCGGTGATGACTGTCGCTATGTTGTTATGCCCATGAGACTGTGATCACCGACAGACTCCTAAACTAGTTTCCATCCAGAAAGAAAAACTCGCGCCAAGATGCAAAGATCGCAAAGTTACAAGTTATTGTTATTTTCATACAATATTCTTTCCTGGCCTCTTGCCTACAGGGATGCAGGTAAGGGGCGTGAGCAGGAGCGGAAGCTTTTGTGTGAGAAATATTGACGTTTATGGATGAACGCTAAATCAACGATTCCCATTTCCGCATCATCTGATTCGTCTTCTGCAACCCTGAGCGGGTTGCAGTCGCTCGACATCACCGACTACCGCAACATCGGATCTGCCCGGCTTGCTTTTTGTGGCGGACTGAATCTCATCACCGGTGTCAATGCTGCTGGCAAGACCAGCCTGCTGGAAGCCATCCATTGTCTTGGCCGAGCACGATCGTTTCGGAGCACGAATGCAGATCGCCAGATTCGTGAAGGCCAGAGTGCCTTCCGGCTGGTGGGACGGGTAGTCATGGAAGCAGGTCGCAGTCTGCCGATTGGCATCGAGCGGCGTGACGGTAACTACACGATTCATGCCGCCGGCGAACCGATCCGGCGGCTGTCCAACCTGGCCGGTAATTTCCCTGTTCACATCATGACCGGCGATACCGCGACGGTATTAAACGGTGGACCTCGTTACCGTCGTCAGTCGCTGGACTGGGCGTTGTTCCACGTGGAACATGGCTATCGACAAACCTGGCAACGTTATGCACGCAGCCTGCGGCAGCGCAACGCCGCGCTCAGGGAACGTGTACCTGCAAAACAGGTGAGCGTCTGGGATCATGAACTGGTCGAGGTCGGAGGATTGCTGGACAGGATTCGGCGCCACTACCTCGCAGAGTTGGCACCTGTTATTGCCGAAGAGGTGAACAGCCTGCTGGCAGACAAGACGTTTTCGTTGCGTTACCAGTCTGGCTGGGCACGGGATCTGTCCATGCAGGAGGCGCTGGCTAAATCACTGGAGTCGGACCAGTCTCAGGGTTATACCCATGTCGGACCGCATCGGGCAGATTTTTCCTTGTTTCTGGATGACAAGCCGGCAATGACGCATTTCTCGCGCGGCCAGCAGAAGGCCCTGAGCGTGGCGTTCCTGCTGGCGCAGGTCAAATTACAACATGTTCGGGGTAAACCCGGTGGTGCGTTCCTGCTGGATGATATCGCCAGTGAACTGGATGCCGAACACCAGGCGAGAGTGCTGGCGGCGCTGGCGGAACTCGGTACCCAGGTATTCGTGACAGCCATCGATGCGGGCAGCCTGGATATCGGCGCGTGGGCAGAGCAGAAAAGGTTTCACGTGGAACATGGTGTAATAGCGGAGCCTGTCCAGCGGACCAAGACAAACCCCGCCTGACACCGGGTAACTGGTATAATAGGTCGGTTCACACAAGGATCCTGAAATGAGTAAAGAAAACGCCTATACATCATCCAATATCAAGGTGCTGAAAGGCCTGGATGCCGTCCGCAAGCGACCGGGTATGTACATCGGAGATACCGATGACGGTACCGGGCTGCATCACATGGTATTCGAGGTGGTCGATAATTCCATCGACGAGGCATTGGCCGGGCATTGCAGCGAAATCACGGTAACCCTGCATAGCGATAATTCGGCCACCATTAACGACGATGGCCGCGGTATTCCGGTCGATCTGCACCCGGAAGAAGGGCGTTCGGCAGCCGAGGTTATTATGACCGTGCTGCATGCCGGCGGCAAATTCGATGACAATTCCTACAAGGTCTCCGGCGGGTTGCATGGTGTCGGCGTTTCCGTAGTGAATGCACTCTCCGAGAGTCTGCGACTGACCATTCACCGTGATGGCCAGATCTATGTGCAGGAATACGCCATGGGTGAGCCGCTGGCAGCGTTGAAAGCGGTTGGGGAGACCACGCACACCGGTACCGAGGTGCGCTTCAAGCCCAGCAGCGAGATCTTCACGGATACCGAGTATCATTATGATATTCTCGCTAAACGACTGAGAGAACTATCTTTTTTGAATTCAGGAGTACGCATAAAGTTGGTCGATGAGCGCAGTGACAAGCAGGACATATTCGAATACCAGGGTGGCATCAAGGCGTTTGTCGAACACCTGAACCGCAACAAGACGCCACTGCACCAGACCGTCTTTTATTTCACTGCCGAGAAGGATGGCGTTGGCGTTGAACTGGCCATGCAGTGGAACGATTCCTACCAGGAAAATATTTTCTGCTTTACCAACAATATCCCGCAGCGTGACGGCGGCTCACATTTGTCCGGGCTTCGCGGTGCGTTGACGCGTACGTTGAACCAGTACATGGAAAAGGAAGGCATCCTGCGCAAGGCAAAGGTTGCTGCCACCGGTGATGATTCCCGCGAGGGTCTGACCGCCGTGTTGTCGGTGAAAGTGCCGGACCCGAAGTTTTCCTCCCAGACCAAAGACAAGCTGGTGTCGTCCGAGATCAAGGGTATTGTCGAGTCCACCGTGGGCGAGCAGTTACAGAACTTTTTGCTGGAAAACCCCGCTGATGCCAAGTCCATCACCTCCAAGATTGTCGATGCTGCACGTGCTCGCGAGGCGGCGCGCAAGGCGCGTGAAATGACGCGCCGCAAGGGCGCACTCGATGTCGCCGGTCTGCCCGGCAAACTGGCCGATTGCCAGGAGCGCGACCCGGCGTTGTCGGAACTGTACCTGGTCGAGGGTGATTCCGCCGGCGGTTCCGCCAAGCAGGGACGTGACAGGCGCACCCAGGCAATCCTGCCGCTGAAGGGAAAGATACTAAATGTTGAGAAGGCGCGCTTCGACAAGATGCTGTCCTCGGTCGAGGTTGGCACCCTGATTACCGCGTTGGGTACCGGCATTGGCCGCGAGGAGTTTGACCCGGACAAGCTGCGCTATCACCGCATCATTATCATGACAGATGCTGATGTCGACGGCTCTCATATCCGCACCCTGTTGCTGACGTTCTTCTACCGGCAGATGCCGGAATTGATTGAGCGCGGCTACATTTACATTGCTCAGCCACCCTTGTATAAAGTTAAAAAAGGCAAACAAGAACAATATGTTAAGGACGATTTGGCATTGAACAGCCTGCTTCTGCAGGGTGCTATCGACAAGGCCGAGCTATTCGTCAATCCGGATGCACCGGCCCTGGCAGGACCGGCGCTGGAGAGCCTTGCCACACAGTACATGGCCGTCATGGCGTCCATCAGGCGGCTGTCCCGTCGCTACGATGCGCAGGTACTGGAAAAGATGATTTACCTGCCGGTACTGGACGAAGTCAGTACCCATAAGCTGGCTACCGTTACCGAATGGTTCAAGGAACTGGAAGGGCGTCTGAATGCCAGCATGTTTGCCGGACAGCGTTATCAGTTCGAAGTCGATGCCGCAGAAGATGGCCAGGGTTTCGTCGCGACGGTGGGCAAGTGGACGCATGGCATCATCGCCAACGAACAGGTATTCACCCAGGAATTCTTCGCCAGTACCGAGTACCAGCGCATGAGTGAACTCGGCAAGCAGCTGGACGGCCTGCTGAGTAAAGGCGCATACGTGCAGCGTGGTGAGAAGCAGGTCAGCGTCAGCTCTTTTAAACAGGCACTCGACTGGTTACTGGACGAATCCAGGCGAGGCCAGCATATTCAGCGTTACAAGGGTCTTGGTGAGATGAACCCGGAACAGCTCTGGGAAACTACCATGGACCCGCACACCCGGCGTTTGCTGCAGGTACAGATCGAGGATGCAGTCGGCGCGGATGACATCTTCACCACGCTGATGGGTGACCAGGTCGAACCGCGCCGCGACTTCATCGAACAGAACGCCCTGGCGGTTTCCAACCTCGACGTCTGATCAACTTTTCCGCTGCCTGTGATGCGCACCGTTCCACGGGACGGGTTTTGCTGTGTCTGGTGGGATTTTTTTGCCACAGAGTGCACAGAGACTACAAACTCCTCACGCCAGGGCGCCAGGAAAAAAAGGTTATTGCAGTACGGAGGGCTCGCATATCACAGGCCAGTTGCAGATGCAGCCAGCTTTACGGCTTGGGGTATAGCCCGAACTATATTTAATGACTACTATAAATATATAGTATTAAATATTTATTTATAACCTAAAAACAACTAGTTAAAATTTTTTTATTGCGCTCCATGAAGCAATTGCCTTCCTGGTAGTTTTGCGCGAGTTGTTTCTCTCTGTGTTCTCTGCGGCAAAAATCATTTCTTCAATGTAGTGATCTCATCCATCTGCGCTTCAATCCAGTCAGCGGCTTCATCGAGAAGCTGCTGCGCTTTTTTGCCGTCGGTTTTGATGGGTTTGCCGATACGTACCTGGATGGTGCCCGGATGCTTCAGGAAGCTGCGGCGTGGCCAGTATTCGCCGGCATTGTGCGCCACTGGTACGATCGGGTAGCCGGTCTGTTCTGCCAGCACCGCACCACCGATTCGATAGCGGCCCCTGGTGCCGGGAGGGATGCGGGTGCCCTCCGGGAAGATGACCACCCAGATGCCGTCATCGAGGCGCTGTCTGCCCTGTCTGACCAGTTGCTGGACCGCGGCCCGGCCGGTACCGCGCTTGATGAAGATGGTTTTCATCAGCCGCAGGCCCCAGCCAAAAAACGGGATCCATTTCAATTCCTGCTTGGAGACCCAGACCTGGTGCGGGAAGATCGCCTGCAGCGCGACGGTTTCCCACATGGACTGGTGCTTGGAAAACACGATGGCTGCCTGCTCCGGAATGTGTTCTGTGCCACTGACCTGGTAATGCAGGTCGCAGGTCACACCCAGCCACCACAGGACGATCCTGACCCAGATTCCGATTAATGACCAGCGCATACCCAACGGCAGGAAAAACGACAGGACGACCAGCGTGGCAAACAGGATGGTCAACGGCGCCAGCAGCAGCCAGAAGGCCACGGCACCCAGCCAGGCCATAACCGAAGCCGGTTTATTTTCGGGCTGGTTCATGTAGCATTTTCCAGGTCAGCTGATATCCGGGGTCAGCAGTGCATCAACGGCACTGGCCAGATCATTGAACACGGGGACATCGGCATCCAGTTGTGGATGTCCGAGTGTCTGCGGGCCCTTGCCGGTTTTTACCAGTATCGGCCGGGCGCCTGCCGCGCGGGCGGCCTGCAGGTCACGCAGCGAATCGCCGATCGCCGGTACGCCTTTCAGGTTCTTGCGCAGGCGGCGGGCAATATCGAGATACAAGCCGGGTTTTGGCTTGCGACAGTCGCAGCCTTCATCCGGACCATGCGGACAGAAAAATACCGCATCGATCTGACCGCCGGCATCCTTGACGGCACGATGCATCTTTTCATGTATACGCATCAGTGTATCGAGATCGAACAATCCACGGGCAACCCCTGACTGGTTGGTGGCAACCACAACACGCCAACCGGCCCGGTGTAACCGGGCGATGGCTTCGAGGCTGCCGGATAGCGGCTGCCATTCATCCGGTGACTTGATGTGGTCATCCGAGTCCTGGTTGATGACGCCGTCGCGGTCAAGGATTGCCAGTTGCATTACATGTCCCGAAACTCGGATACGCGGATACGGCCATTGATCATGCGTGAATCACGCTGCATGATTTTTTCCATCTTGTCCCAGAAGGCCTGCTTCAGATCGAAGTCTGCAGCGATGGCTGTACCAATCAGCAGAATCATCAGGTCGGCGCATTCCTCGGCCAGCATCGCGGTATCCTTGCCCTTGGTGACACAGGACGAAATCTCGCCAAGTTCCTCTGTCATCAGTGCAACGCGGTAGGCCAGTTCCTCGCCACCGGCATTCCTGAAATCATGTTTGTCGTGGAAGGCCTGCACGGTATCGAGCATGGCCTGGTAGGAGTCTTTATTCATCTCATTTCACCGAATTTCGATGTGTGAAATTTCGTAGGCGAATTTATTCGCGAAAAAAGTTCACTTCGCAATCGCGGCTGAAGCCGCTCCTGCCTGTAAGTTTAGTCGGAGGTCGGATTACGGCGCTGCACGCCTAACCCGACCTGCTTAACAGCATACTGTCTTTTAACTCTGCAACCGCGAGATATCCGCAACCTTCAGAAACAGCCCCGATAGTGCATTCAACAGGGCCAGGCGGTTGTCGCGGAGTTTCTCATCATCGGCCATCACCATGACGTCATCAAAGAATTTATCGACTGGCGCCTGTAACGCTGCCAGCTTGCACAGGGCGTCGGTGTAGTCGCGTTGTTTGAACATTGGTGTAACACTGGTGTCGAGCTCGTCAATGGCACCGGCCAGTGCCTGTTCGGCGTTTTCCTGCAACAGTGCCGTGTCATAGGCATCCGGGATACCGCTGTTGGCCTTGCGCAGGATGTTGCGGATGCGCTTGTTGGCTGCTGCCAGGCTGGCGGATTCCGGCAGGTTGCGGAAGGCCTTTACCGCACGCATGCGCTGGTCGAAGTCCAGCGGTTGTACCGGCTGTCGCGCCAGTACCGCCTCAAAGGTATCGGCGTCGTAACCACTGTCGAGGTAATAGCCACGCAGCCGTTCCATCATGAAGGCAAACAGCTCATCAGTGATACGGCCGGCTTCAAGTTCAGCGGGGAAGCCGCCGGCCGCGGTATCGATCAGTGCCCGCAGATCGAGATCGAGTTCACGTTCGATCAGTATGCGCACCACGCCCAGTGCCGCGCGTCGTAATGCAAACGGGTCCTTGTCACCGGTCGGTGACTGGCCAATCGCGAAGATGCCAACCAGGGTATCGAGCCGGTCGGCAATCGCCAGTGCCTGGCCGGTGATGGTAGTCGGCAGATCATCACCGGCATAACGTGGCTGGTACTGCTCATCCATGGCAGCGGCAATTTCATTGTCCTCACCGTCATATGCCGCGTAATAGCGCCCCATGATGCCCTGTAATTCGGGGAATTCGTAGACCATGCTGGTTAACAGGTCGCACTTGCACATGGCGGCGGCGCGCTGTGCGTGACCGGTATTGCCGCCGGTCGCGGCAGCGATGGTGCTGGCAATGCCGGCAATGCGTCGCTGCTTGTCACCGAGTGAGCCGAGTTTTTGCTGGAAGGTAACACTGTCGAGTTTATCCGCACGGCTTGCCAGGGTGTGCTTGCGGTCCTGGTTCCAGAAAAACGTGGCGTCTTCCAGCCGCGGCCGGATAACGCGCTCGTTACCGGCCTGCACCTGCTGTGGTTCCTTGCTGTCGATATTGGCCACGGTAATGAAATACGGCAACAGCTTGCCGTCGGCGTCCATCACCGGGAAAAATTTCTGATGGTCCTGCATACTGGAAATCAGTGCCTCGGACGGCACCTCCAGAAAGTGCGCATCAAAACCACCGGTAATGACCACCGGCCATTCAACCAGTGCCGTGACTTCATCCAGCAACCCGGTATCAATGCGGGCGTTACCGCCCAGCGCCTTGCCGGCGGCCGTGACCGCATCTCGTATCACCTCGCGGCGGGCATCCATGTCCACCAGCACATAACCCTGGTCCCGGAGTGTTTCGACATAGACTGCCGGTTCACTGATGGCAAGCGGCTTGTTGCAATGAAAGCGGTGACCATGGCTATAGCGGTCACAGCTAATACCAAGAATTTCTGCCTGCACGGCTTCATTGCCAAGCAATAGCACAACCCAGTGCACCGGGCGGACGAATTCTATATCGGAATCACCCCAGCGCATGCGCTTTGGCACCGGCAGTGCCTTCAGTGCCTGTTCCACCAGCCCGGGGATTACTTCGCCGGCGGGTTTGCCGGTCTCCACAGCGCGGTGGGCGAGAAAACTGCCCTTGTCCGTTTCCAGCTGGTCGAGTTCCGCCACCGGCAGGCCACAGGAACGGGCAAAGCCTTCAGCCGGTTTGGTCGGGATACCGTCATCGTCAAAGGCGGCAATCATGTTTGGCCCGCGCCGTACCACTTCACGGTCCGGCTGCATCACGGGGACGTCTTTCACCATCACCGCCAGCCGTCGTGGCGAGGCCCATGCGTAACCGGGGCCGTGTTCGAGGTGGTGTTCGGTCAGCAGGCGTTCAACAGCGGCACGGAAGGCCTCGGCCAGTCGCCGCAGTGCATGCGGTGGCAGTTCCTCGGTGCCGATCTCGATCAGCAGATCGCGGGTTTCACTCATGCTGCCGGGTCCGTCGCTGCGCACATGGGAAAGCCGAGCGCTTCACGGCGCTGGTAATAGGCCTCGGCAACCTGGCTCGTCAGTGTTCGCACGCGCAGGATGTAGCGTTGTCGTTCGGTTACCGAGATGGCGTTGCGCGCATCCAGCAGGTTGAAGGTGTGCGATGCCTTCAGGGCCATTTCATAGGCCGGCAGCGGCAGATTCGCCTCGATCAGCCGGCTGCTTTCACGCTCGCAGACATCGAACCAGTTCAGCAGTGACCCGATGTCCGCCTGTTCAAAGTTGTAGGCTGACATCTCGACCTCGTTCTGGTGAAACACGTCACGGTAGCTGACCGGGCCGTTCGGGCCACGGGTCCAGACCAGGTCGAAGACACTCTCGACATCCTGCAGGTACATGGCAATGCGTTCCAGGCCGTAGGTGATTTCGCCGGTGACCGGTTTGCACGGCAGTCCGCCGACCTGCTGAAAATAGGTGAACTGGGTGACCTCCATGCCGTTCAGCCAGACTTCCCAGCCGAGTCCCCAGGCACCGAGTGTCGGCGATTCCCAGTTGTCTTCGACAAAACGGATGTCGTGCACCAGTGGATCAATGCCGAGTTCGCGCAGCGAGCCGAGATACAGTTCCTGGATTTCCAGAGGTGACGGTTTCAGTACTACCTGGTACTGGTAATAGTGCTGCAGCCGGTTCGGGTTCTCGCCATACCGGCCGTCAGTCGGCCGCCGCGAGGGTTGTACGTAGGCAGCACGCCACGGCTCCGGACCGATGGCACGCAGGAAGGTCGCCGGGTGAAACGTACCGGCACCGACTTCCATGTCGAGCGGCTGCAGCAAGGCACAGCCCTGCCGGTCCCAGTAGTTTTGCAGGGCAAGGACCAGGCTCTGGAATGTTGTTGGCCGTTCAGACACGTTGATGCACAGGTTTTTCCGTGGTTGCAGGAGCGGCGAGTATAGCGAAATTTGCTGTAGTTTGATGCAGTTGGATACTGTCCGGGCACTTGCATGTCATTGACCTTGTCTATTAAGGTAAGCGTTAGACGTGGTAGTGCGGCGTTAAAGCGGCGCCCGGCAACAGCCGACACAGTTACCATTGCAATGGCGGAGGAATGGCATGCGACAGCTGATTCTCGAACCCACCCCCCAGGCACAGTGGCAGACACTGGTGCACGAGGCACAGTCCGCCTGTGAGCGGGAACTGGACGAAACACTGGAAAGCTACCTGGTGTTCCTGCTGATGCGGTTCACCGACAAGCCGCATTGCGTGTCGCGCCTGATGGCCGAAGACTATCTCAACTCACAGGCCGCCACCGGTGGCCAGCGTGTTGAGCAACTCCGTGATGTCGGTGACCACTGCCTGTTGTTTTCCGGACTGTTCCCGCAACTTGCCGAGCGCCGCCTGGTGCGTGTCAGTTACTTCGTCACGCTCGGCCGGTCATCCTACCAGCAGTTGTCCGACCAGCTCGACCGCAGCTGGTCGACCGTGTACCGCAGCCTGTCGGAAGCGTTCGTTGTGCTGATGGATATCCTGCATGCCATGCGTAGCCTCGATGGTCATGCTGCACTGACCCCGATCCAGGCCATGGACCTGTGGTCAGATACCGGCAGCCGTCGCTGCTACCGGCAACTCGCCGACGATAATGTTATACCCGCCTGCGGATCGCCGGAAAAACACTGAAACCCTGTGCTTTTTATCGTTCTGCCCATTCAATGGG
Organism: Pseudomonadota bacterium; assembly: GCA_039714155.1. Lineage (GTDB taxonomy): Bacteria > Pseudomonadota > Gammaproteobacteria > UBA9214 > UBA9214 > SZUA-186. Next base: position 27,061 of record JBDLJX010000019.1, read on the forward strand.
GTAGAATATCTCGATTGTTTACAGTGACTCTCGCCGCGAAGAACGCAAAGATAAAGATTATGCAAATGTAGCCCGGATGGAGTGCAACGGAATCCGGGCTGCATTTCAATCAAAACACCCCGGATTCCGCTTCGCTTCATCCAGGCTACTGTATCTTGTTATCGCTTTCGTCATGACTGAACCCCGTAAAGCCGTTGCCCTGATATCCGGTGGCCTTGATTCGCTGCTGGCCACACGCGTGGTCATGGACCAGGGCGTGCATGTCGAGGGCATCAATTTCTTTACCGGTTTCTGCGTCGAAGGCCATACTCACGCGATTCGCAAGCAGGACCGCGCCAAACCGAAACGTAATAATGCGCTGTGGGTGGCGGAGCAACTCGGCATCAAGCTGCACATTATCGACATCATTGATGACTACAAGGATGTCGTGATTAACCCGAAGCACGGCTACGGCGCCAATCTGAACCCCTGCCTTGATTGCAAGATCTTCATGGTTGGCAAGGCGCGTGAATGGATTGAAGCCACTGGTTTTGATTTCATCATTACTGGCGAAGTCATCGGCCAGCGTCCCATGTCACAGCGCAAGGACACCATGCCGGTGGTATCGCGGGAGTCCGGCGCCGATGATCTGCTGGTGCGACCACTGTGTGCCCGCAACCTGCCGGCGACGCTGCCGGAGCGCGAGGGCTGGCTGGACCGGGAACGCCTGCATGATTTCAGCGGCCGTTCGCGCAAGCCGCAAATGGCGCTGGCAAGGCAGTACGGTTTCGAAGACTATGCCCAGCCGGCCGGTGGTTGCTGTTTCCTGACCGACAAGCAATACGCGGTGAAACTGACTGACCTGTGGCAGACGCGCGGCTCGCGTAAATATGACCTCGACGACATTATGCTGCTCAAGGTCGGCCGCCACCTGCGCCCACGTCCGCACTTCAAGCTGATCATCGGCCGCGAGGAAGGTGAAAACCGGTTCATGGAAGGCTACCGCAAGCGTTTCGTGCACATGCTGCCGTTGAGTCACAGCGGTCCGCTGGTGCTGCTTGACGGCGCACCGGAACCGGCTGACCTTGAACTGGCTGCACGCCTGACGGCACGTTTCAGCCAGGGCCGTGATGCGCAACAGGTTACCGTGCAAGTCACCGACAAGGATGGCGGCTCGCAGACACTTGAGGTTGCGCCGCTGCCGGCCAGCGAGATCCCGGCAGACTGGTATATATGAGCAGCAGGCAACTCGATGCGCGCAACCTGTTATGTCCGTTGCCGGTCATCCGTACCCAGGATAGCGTCGTCGATCTGCAACCGGGCGATACCCTGCAGATCCTGTGTACCGACCCGGGCGTCATTCATGACATTCCTGCCTGGTGCCGGGTGCATGGCCACGAGGTCTGCAATGTCGAGCAACAGGACGATGAAATAATCATTACTATCCGGGTCGGAGAATCCGGATAATCCACGGCATGCACGCTCATACCCACCATCATCCCAATGCGCTCGATGCGCGTTACCGGGAAGTCCGCAAGGTGACACTGGTCGGCTCGGTCGTTGACCTGCTGCTGGGCAGCATCAAGATTGTGATTGGCTACCTGGCGCACTCGCAGGCGCTGATCGCCGATGGCGTGCACTCGTTTTCAGACCTGTTCACCGATGTCCTGGTGTTGTTCGCCGCCAAGCATGCGCATCGCGAGGCCGACGAGGAACACCCTTACGGTCACGGCAAGATCGAGACCGTGGCTACCGTGGCACTGGGTGTCGCCCTGCTGGCGGTGGCGATCGGCATCAGTTATGACGCCATCCAGCGGTTACTGGAACCGGCGCTGTTGCTGCATCCCGGCGTGCTGGCACTGCTGGCGGCGCTGGTCTCCGTTTTCGCCAAGGAAGCCATCTACCACTACACTGCCAGTGTTGCACGCCGGCTACGTTCACAGATGCTGCATGCCAATGCCTGGCACAGCCGTAGTGATGCCATCTCTTCCATTGTCGTGGTGATCGGCATCGGCGGTACCATGGCTGGCCTGCCCTGGCTGGATGCGGTGGCCGCGGTGGTGGTGGCGCTGATGATCGCGAAGATTGCCTGGGACCTGTTGTGGAAGAGCCTGCAGGAACTGATCGATACAGCGCTGGACAGCGAGCAGGTGGTCGCCATCCGCGAAGTGATCACGGCGGTTTCCGGGGTACGCGCCCTGCACATGTTGCGTACCCGGCGCAGTGGCAGCGATGCATTGGTGGATGTGCATATCCAGGTGGACCCGGCGTTGAGCGTGTCCGAGGGTCATCAAATTGGTGAGGCGGTGCGTGCAAGGTTACTTGAGAATGTCGAGGAAGTGGCAGACGTGACCGTGCACATCGACCCCGAGGATGACGAGTTCGCCTCGCCCTGCAACAAGCTGCCACTGCGTGACGAGATCCTCCGGCGTCTGGAGCAGCAGTGGCAGATGCTGGATACCATGCCCGTGATCGACAAGGTGGTGCTGCACTACCTCAATGGCGAGGTGCATGTGGATGTGTTCATGCCGATGTCTGCCCCCGCTGGTGGCGATCGCAAGGGCTTGTCCGAGGCAGTCATAACGGCCGCACAGCAAGCCGAGGACATTGGCCAGGTGCGAGTCTATTTTCAGTAATCGCACTAATATGGTGCAATTTTTGATGATGCGCACTCATATAGTGCGCCATTTTCAGATGCAGGCCAGCCAAGTGGGCGAAAAAACGCAGTTGCCAGCAAAAACACCCGTGGCATAATTCGTGCTTCCTGTAGAACAAGAATCGTTACCGATTTTTTTGATGTCCGTTGTCATGCCGACGGCGGTGGAAATTTCTCGTGCTAGTTGATTTGGAGGAGTAGTAATGTCCGCAACCAAAGTTTTAAAGATGATGAAAGACAACGGGGTCAAGTATGTTGACCTGCGTTTTACCGACACTATTGGCAAGGAGCAGCATGTCACTCTGCCGGCCGGCATAATCAACACCGGCTTTTTCAAGGATGGCAAGATGTTTGACGGTTCCAGTATCGCCGGCTGGAAAGGTATCAACGAGTCCGACATGGTCCTGATGCCTGATAGCAACACCGCCGTGATGGATTTGTTCAGTGATGAGCCAACGCTGAACCTGCGTTGCGACATCCTCGAACCTACCACCATGAAGGGCTATGATCGTGATCCGCGTTCCATTGCCAACCGTGCCGAGGCCTACCTGAAGTCCACCAGGATTGCCGACACGGCATACTTTGGCCCGGAACCGGAATTCTTCGTGCTGGATGATGTGCGCTGGGGTGCCGATATGAGCGGTTCCTTCTGCAAGGTCGATTCCGAGGAAGCCTCCTGGAACGCCGAGCGTGTCTACGAAGACGGCAACATCGGTCACCGCCCGACGGTCAAGGGTGGGTATTTCCCGGTACCGCCGGTGGATTCCCTGCACGACCTGCGAGGCGCCATGTGTCTGGCACTGGAGGAAATGGGTGTCTCGGTCGAGGTGCATCATCACGAAGTGGCAACGGCGGGTCAGTGCGAAATCGGTACCCGTTTCGATACCCTGGTCAAGCGTGCCGACCAGAACCAGATCCTCAAGTACGTGGTGCATAACGTTGCGCATGGCTATGGCAAGACGGCGACCTTCATGCCCAAGCCGATTGTTGGCGATAACGGCAGCGGCATGCACGTGCACCAGTCACTCGCCAAGGCCGGCAAGAATATCTTCACCGGCAACAAGTACGGTGGTCTGTCACAGCAGGCGCTGTATTACATTGGCGGTATCTTCAAACATGCCCGTGCCCTGAACGCTTTCACCAATGCCAGCACCAACAGCTACAAGCGGCTGGTGCCGGGCTTTGAGGCGCCGGTCATGCTGGCCTACTCGGCCCGGAACCGTTCCGCCTCCGTCCGTATCCCGTTCGAGTCCAATCCGAAGGGCCGCCGCATCGAGATACGCTTCCCGGATTCCAATGGCAATCCCTACCTGTGCTTCGCTGCCATGCTGATGGCCGGCCTTGACGGTATCAAGAACAAGATTGATCCGGGCGATCCCATGGACAAGGACCTGTACGATCTGCCGCCGGAAGAAGGGAAGAAAATTCCGACAGTGTGCAGTTCGCTGGATGAGGCACTGGAAGCACTGGATGCCGACCGCAAGTTCCTGACTGCCGGCGGTGTCTTCAGTGATGACATGATCGATGCCTATATTGACCTCAAGATGGAAGAAGTCACGCGCCTGCGCATGACCACGCATCCGGTCGAATTCGACATGTACTACAGCCTGTAAGTCTGGTGGTTGTTGCGGTAGCAAAAAGCGCCCCGTGAGGGGCGCTTTTTTGTCGTGAAAGGTGAAAGGTGAAAGGTGAAACGTGAAAGGATAAAAAACCGAATACAGCATGTCACCTTTCACGCTTCACGTCCCACCGCCTGAAGTAGGCGACCAGCCCGCCCATTTTTCAGACCGGCCGTATTGCATCATTCATGGCGGTTGTATATGGTAAAGGTATGAAATGGCTGCCTGTTTTACTGCTGTTGTTTGCCAGTGCACTGCATGCGGCTGTCTACAAGCATGTCAACGAGGCCGGTGAAGTGATCTACTCGGATACGCCGACGCCGGGTGCCGAGAAGATGGACCTGCCGGAATTACCTATCTATACGCCGCCACCGGTACCGCTGATCAAGTCAAGGGATGCACCGGTTGAGTCGGATATTTACCGCAGCCTCGAGGTTATCAAGCCAAAAAGCAACAGCACGGTCCGTAACAACCTCGGTATTATCGAGCTGCAACTGCGGATCGAGCCGGCGCTGAAAGTCCGCGAGAAGCACATGATCCAGTTTTACCTGGACAGCGAGCGTTACGGCCCGCTGGTCGACAAGACTGCCATTATGATGAGCAATATCGACCGTGGTGACCATACCCTGTCGGCCAGTGTGTTCGACAAGGACGGCAACGAGATTGTGGCGTCCGCTATCGTGACGATTCATTTGAAGCGTGAATCGAGGCTGCAAAGGAAAGACAGGTTTGTGCCGCAACCACCAGACCCTGACAACCCGCCCCCGGTGAACCCGGGCAACCGCGATTTCAATCCGAATATCCGCACGCCAAACCCGAATATCCGCAGCAACAACCCGAATATCGTCTCCCCACCACCGACGGCCACGCCGTTGCCTGCTGGCCGATAATAGACCCGGCATGCACCGAATTGGTGCGCATGACCGGTTTTGGCTATAATCGCCCCCCGCCGTGCACGCCACAGGCATTCATCTTCTGGCGATAACTATATGTATTTACAGGTAATTAATTTATCATCTCAAAGTATGCCCGGGGACCGTAAACTGGTTTGGTTTTTGCAGTAACTCTCCTATGGCTGGCTACGAAGCAACTTCCGGGTTCCAGACCGGGCAGGTACTTGATCACCTCTCTACCAGTATCCTGGTGTTTGATGCACAACTGCGGCTGGTCTCGATCAATGTGGCCGGTGAAATACTGCTTGGCCAGAGTGCGCGGACTGCATATGGCAGGACGCCGGCTGAACTGCTGGATAACGGAGACCAGCTGGCCGCGCAACTGCACCGCGCCATCGATTCCGGTGATGTCATCATTAATCGGGGTTGCGAGCTGTGTCAGAACCGTGACCAGGCGGTGCGGGTGAACTGCACCGCCACACCGTTGTTGTCAGCGGATGGGTTACCCGGTGTCATCGCTGAATTGCGCACAGTTGACCATCAATTGCGTATCGAACAGGAAGAACACCTGATATCGCAGCAGGAGGCGACGCGCGCCGTGGTCCGTGGACTGGCGCACGAGATCAAGAACCCGCTGGGCGGCCTGCGCGGTGCGGCACAGTTGCTGGAGCGCGAGATCGATGAGGCATCACTGAAGGAATACACCCGGATCATTATTGGTGAAGCGGACCGCCTGCAGAAGCTGTTGAACCGCATGCTGGGCCCCAACGATGTGCCCGACATCCAGTCGACCAACATTCATGCCGCGCTGGAGCGTGTCCGCGAGCTGGTACAGGCCGAGGCCGGTGAGTCCTTGCGAGTGCATCAGGACTATGACCCCAGCCTGCCGGATCTGCAGGCGGACCCGGAATTGCTGGTACAGGCATTGCTGAATATTGCACGCAACGCGGCACAGGCACTCGAGGGCAAGGGTGATATCACCCTGCGCACGCGGGTGAAACGCCAGTTCAACATCGGTGTGCGCAAGCACCGGCTGGTGGCGGTGATCGACATTATCGATAACGGCCCCGGTATCGATAGCAATCTGCAGGAAAAGATTTTCTACCCGATGATAACCACTCGCGATGAAGGCACCGGTCTGGGGCTGTCGATAGCGCAGTCTCTTATCAGCAGACACCAGGGCCTGATCGAGTGCAACAGCCAGCCGGGTAACACCGTGTTTACGATATTACTGCCATTGGAAGACGGTAAATGAGCCACAGTCAGACAGTCTGGATAATTGATGACGACAGTTCCATCCGCTGGGTGCTCGAAAAGGCGCTCGGCAAGGCGGACATTACTGTCAGGAGCTTTGAGTCCGGTGACCATGCACTGGCCGCCCTGCAGCAACAGGAACCGACCGTCATTGTTTCGGATATCCGTATGCCGGGCATGGACGGCCTTGAGCTGCTGGAGCGCATACATGAGCACTACCCGGAGTTGCCGGTAATTATCATGACGGCGCATTCCGACCTCGACAGTGCGGTCTCGGCCTACAAGGGCGGCGCCTTTGAATACCTGCCGAAGCCGTTTGATGTCGACGAGGTTACCGCGCTGGTGCAGCGCGCCCTGGAGGTGCGCAGTCAACAGCAGCCCGTTGTGGCGGTCACTGCTGCCGATGAGGTACCCGAGATCATCGGCAAGGCGCCTGCCATGCAGGAGGTGTTCCGTGCGATTGGCCGGCTGGCACTCTCCAACGCGACGGTTTTAATCAATGGCGAGTCCGGTACCGGCAAGGAGCTGGTGGCGCTGGCTCTGCATCGTCACAGCGTCCGAGCCGACAAGCCATTTGTGGCACTCAACATGGCGGCCATCCCGCATGACTTGCTGGAGTCGGAACTGTTCGGCCACGAGCGCGGCGCCTTTACCGGCGCCCAGAGCCGTCGTACCGGGCGTTTCGAGCAGGCCAACGGCGGTACCCTGATGCTGGACGAGATCGGTGATATGCCGGCCGAGCTGCAGACCCGCCTGTTGCGGGTGCTGGCCGACGGTGAATTTTACCCCGTGGGTGCACATACGCCACGGCAGGTGGATGTACGCATCATTGCCGCAACCCACCAGGACCTGGAGCAGCGGGTCAGGGACGGACTGTTTCGCGAGGACCTGTTTCATCGCCTGAACGTAATACGTATCCACATACCGTCATTGCGTGAGCGGCGCGAAGACATCCCGCTGTTAATGCAGCATTTTCTGACGCAGGCTGCGCAGGAGCTTGAAGTGGATCCAAAAACGCCGGGTCCGGGCGTGACCGGCAGACTGCAGCAGCTGGACTGGCCGGGCAATGTGCGCCAGCTCGAAAACCTGTGCCACTGGCTGGTGGTGATGGCGCCGGCTCAGGAAATTCGTGTCGAGGACCTGCCGGCTGAACTGGCTGCCGGCACAACCGCCGTTGCCGGTGACTGGCAACAGCTGTTACGAAACTGGACGCAGCAGCAACTCGGCACTGGCAGCGAGCGGTTGCTGGACAAGGCGTTGCCGGCGTTCGAACGGATACTGATTGAAGCGGCGCTGCAACACACCGGCGGCCGCCGACAGGAGGCGGCCCGCCTGCTTGGCTGGGGACGCAATACCCTGACCCGCAAGCTCAAGGAGCTCGATATCACATCGTAGTTTTTACTGCCGGCTGATTGGAAGCCTTCCAGCCGTTGTAATCAATCCTCATTGCCTTGCAATGTGCAATGGCAAGCGGGCGCAGCTCCTCGTTATTTACCCGAGTTACGGGCTAGCCGCTGATGCAGGGACTGTTGCTGTGCAGTGTCAGGCTACCGATCAGCCCGGTGACTGATGCCATGTCATGTTGATTGAGATAGTCCAGCAATCCACGGTTGATCTTGCCGCAGACCAGTGGGTCGTAGAACAGCGCCGTGCCGATGCCGACGGCGGTAGCGCCGGCGATCAGAAACTCGATGGCATCTGCCGCGGTGGTGATGCCGCCCTGGCCGATGATGGGGATGCCGTGTGGCTTGCACACCTGGTAGACCTGGTGGGTCTTCAGCAAGGCCACCGGCTTGATGGCCGGGCCGGACAGGCCGCCCTGGTTGTTGCCGATCACCGGTGTGCGGGTATTGATATCAATGGCCATGCCCATGAGGGTGTTGATAACGGCAAAGCCGTCGCTGCCGGCCTCGATACAGCGGCGGGCATTGTCGGCGATATCGGTCTGGTTGGGTGACAGCTTGGTGATGAGCGGTTTTTCCGTTACCTTGCGGCAGGCGGCGACTACGCGTGCCGACATATCCGGGTCGTTGCCGAAGGTGACACCACCTGCCTTGACGTTCGGACAGGAGATGTTGATCTCGATGGCATCGATCGGCGAATCGTCAAAGCGCCGGGTGACCTCGGCATATTCCTCGACAGTCGAGCCGGAGACATTGGCAATGAAACGGGTCTCGGTGAAATCGAGTGCCGGCAGGATATCGTTGATCACTGTATCGACACCGGGATTTTGCAGGCCGATGGCGTTCAGCATGCCCTGCGGGGTTTCCGCCACCCGGTGCGGGGCGTTGCCAAGGCGTGGTTCGAGCGTGGTGCCTTTCAGGCAAATGCCACCGGCGTCACGATTGGAAAAGCCCTTGATGCGTGTATATTCTTCACCGAAACCGACACAACCGGACAGTAATACCTGTGGTGTGTTAAAAGCCAGGCCGCAGAAATCAACGGCCAGTTTTTGCTGCTCGGACTTGGTCAGTTCATTCACGCTGTCTTGGTTCCAGGGACCCGCCGATGTATCACGTGGTGCTGTATCAGCCGGAGATTCCGCCCAACACCGGCAATATCATACGCCTTTGTGCGAATACCGGCAGTGCCCTGCACCTGATCAGCCCGCTCGGTTTTGAACTTGATAACCGCAAGTTGCGGCGTGCCGGTCTGGATTACCGTGAATTCGCAACACTGGCGGTACACGAATCGCTGGCCACGTTTCAGGCTGTCGTACAGCCGGCACGTTGCTGGGCACTGTCGACACATGGCCGGCGTGATTATCATAGTGTGCAGTTTCAGCCCGGTGATGCCCTGCTGTTCGGGCCGGAGACGCGCGGGCTGCCCGTCGAGGTGCTGGAGGAACTGGGTGCCGATGCCGTGTTACGCCTGCCGATGGTGGCCGGCAGCCGCAGCCTGAACCTGGCCAACACGGTTGCCGTGGTGGTCTACGAAGCGTGGCGACAACAGGCGTTTCGCGGATCGGGTTAGCACTCTTTCAAGATGATATTGCCGGGTTCAGCGCTCCTGTGGTGTCTCGCAGCAAGGCGCCGTGCGCAGGCAATGGCCTTAGTCCTTGTCAAGCACGGCA
>JBDLJX010000020.1:0-36350 GCA_039714155.1 Pseudomonadota bacterium
TGACACCTAGACCAGAGTTGGATATGCTGCGTTCAATGCTATGCAGAATCAGCCAGTCACACAATAGGCCGACGTGGCCCATCACTCAATACTACGGTAGCCCACCTAAATATACTGTAGAAGGAATGGCAAGTCTCATGATAGCTCGCAAAAGTCGAAAGATTTCCGAATCCCACAGTTCTACTATTAGTGGGTTTAATGACCTAATCGGGCAGCTGCCTCCTGACACGTCGTCCAGCCGACGCAATAATACGCGCGGCTGAGCTCTTCGTTAAGTTGCAACCACGGAAACTAAAGCATGGAAAATGATTATCAGTTATGGGTCCGCATTGGTATTAAAGTTGTTGCAGGTTTAGTAATGCTGGGCGGAATCGCGGGGATATTCTGGGAGCGCATAACAACGAGGCGTGGAATTGGAGTTCGTATAATTCAGTTATCAACCGTGCTACTGGTGATGCCAACCATTCTAATTTTGGCCTTAGAGGGTATTCTTGAGAATCAAACTACAGCGGCATTAATTGGCACAATCGTCGGTTATGTTTTGTCAGGTATAGGAAAAGATGAGCCAAGCAATCCACTCTAATAACACAAGTAGTAAGCCGGGTTAGTAGCGGCTTTATGGCATAAAGCAACTTAACAAAAGTTGCCATTCACAGAAAGAATAAAAGGGCGGCCCGAAGGCCACTTGAAATAAGTGGTGATGGTTAAGCCACTTTCTTGCGCCTTGATGCAGGCAGAGGGGGTCGATTAGCGGTCAAGTTTCATTCGTACGGGTCGAAGGCAGAGACAAGGCACGAACTAATCTGTTTAGGGAGCGTATACGGGTTTAATCTTGGAATATCGGCGCATTTCATTCTTTACTGCTCTGCTGCTGGGACTTGCCGGATTGACCGGTTGTGCCTCCATCTCCTCCACTGCGCAACAATCCGCTGCCGAGTCCATGGACATCGCAACGACACCTCTGTCAGGCAACCTGTGGGGTTGCAGCCTGCTCGATAACGGGGCTGATAACCAGGCCACGGAGACCTGGCAACTCACGGACCTTCGGCACACACACGTCACTCCATTGTTGCATGAACTCATCCCGGCTTAATCCTTCCTTTCTGGGAAACAAAAGCACGAATTTAATCATGTCACTACCTCCCCTCATTAGAGCCGCATCATGGTAAACAATTCATCGCAGCGCCCCAGTGCAACACCCGCCCGAATTTCACTTTCATCTGTGCCTTAGAGGCGACTGCTGAACGGCGGTTAAGTGGTCATGACGCAATAAAATATAGTACTTATTTCCAAAATAAATAATTGAGGCTATTAATACCTTCTCGTCTGTACCATAAATCTAATTTTTAGTTGTGGAAATTACTTACATGAGATTTAGTATTAACAGGCCGAAATGTGAAGGCCGCATTTGGCATGTCGGTTAAATGAGCGGCCGCGTAAGACCTTGGAATACGAGACACCAGCAGAACGATTTAATGCATGTGTTGCGTCGATCAGTTGAAATCGCCACTTATTCCAGCCATTCAGATATCTGCCTCCAGTGACACCAACGGGTCGAGTGCCGACACCACTAAAGGCAAGCAAATGTTCCGCGTGGCAGGTGTCACATTGCACTCGCAGAAAACCATGCTCAAGACGGCCACATTTGAGGTACTCCTCGAACTCCTGGCGGACGTAATCTGGCAATACCCTGCCCTCGGCCGCCCATTGCGCCTCAAAAGCAGAGTAGTACTCTTCGATAAGTTGGTAAAGAAGGGTCCGCTCCGGGCGATGGCGCTCGTTTTGAGGCGCACCCTACAGACATTGCTATACCTGACTGACACCTTGTCACAAAAAAGCCACCGTGCCCCGGCATGGTCTCGATCGAGAACCCGCCAGGGCAGGGTGGTTTGACGGGGCGGCCGCTGGCCGCACCCGGTTGGTTTACCCGCCGACCTTGATACCGAGCTTCTCGATGGTCTGCAGGGTCAGGCCGCCATGAGGCAGGTTATGCTTGCGCTGATAGGCATCGATTGCCCGCATCGTGGCATTCCCAATCGCGCCGTCGACCGCACCGGGATTGAAGCCGGCCTTCTCCAGGGCGCCCTGGATTTGCATAACCAGTTCCCTGGTGGTGTTGGTTTCGCACAGTACCGGGCGCCATTCCAGCCGGGCAGCGGACACCTTGGAGCGCTTGGGCACGATCTGGTGCTTCGCCGGGATCGGAATCCGCTTCTCGACGGGAGCGGCGACCAGCTTGCTCATGCGCACGGTCTTGATTTCCGCAGGCACAGTCACTTTCTCGATAGTTGCCTTCTCCTTGATGACCTGCTTGGTAATGGTCTTGTACTTTGCCGGTACCTCGGCCAGGCACAGGGTCTTGCCGGTGGCCTTGCCATCGCCGGCAGCGCCTTCCGGTTCCCATGACAGCTTCGCAGCGGAGACCTTTTTCCGCTTCTCGACCGTCTGGTATTCAGCCTGAATGGCAGTGTGCTGCTCCTGTGCAGGCTTGACGAGCTTCCTGACCTTGACGGTCTTGTACTCTGCAGGGATTTCCACCTTCCTGGTGGTGACCGGAGACTTGAGCACCTTTTTCTCGAGGCTCTTGTACTTGGCCGGAACCTCTACCAGACACATAATCTCGCCAGTGGCATTGTCCACCTTTTCATTCAGGCCACGGCCTTTTTTCCAGGTGGTGTAGGCAGGTGATTTCAGTACCTTCTCGGTGATGACATCATACTGTGCAGGTACCTCTACCAGCTTAACCGATGCTTCCTTGACCAGTACTTTCTCCTCGACCCATTCGAATTCGGGATCGCTGGTGGTGATTTTCTCGGAGGCGGCCTTTTTCAGCAGTTTTTCGGTTTCCGTCTTGAACCGGGCCGGCTGGTAGAACTCGTTGAAGCATTGCCCCGGATTGGCGATCTTCGGCAGGCCAATAGCAAGGGCAGCTGTTACCATCCGGCCACCGGCAGCCTTGGCCTTTGCACCGGTTCCCAGACGCCATTCAGTGCGGGCTGCCTCGATCTCCACCTTTTCTTCGATGGTTTCGAACTTGGCTGGCACTGCGACCAGCTTCTCGGACTCCTGCTGTACCGGGACCCTGACCTCGGTCCATTCGTACCTGGCGGGGGTTATCTCGATCTTTTGGCTGGCATCGGCCACGAGGACCTTTTCATCGACCGTTTTGTATACCGCGGGTACCATGACCTTGGCGTAACATTCACCGGCACGTGCATTTGGCGGCAGCAGTCCGGCACCGGCCGCTGCGCCCATTCCTTTCTGGTCCGCAGCGATGACGGCAGCGCTACCGAGTATGCCCAGTGCTATGCCGGTCGCGGCGACACGGGTAGTAAAGAGTTTGTTGCGAATTACCATAAATCCTCCTGTCCTTTTTGGGTTGGTTGTACTGCATGAAAACATGTAAAAAAACTGTTTCTGGCCAGATCAAGTCGCCAGCTGTGCGGTGCACACCAGTATCAGCGAATGACCTTGCAACGCTGTCACTAAAGCGATCGGCAGGGAATGCGTGTGTGAATAAATGTAAACAAACAGTGCCTGGTAATCGTCAGAAATTTGTTGCCTTGCGCGAGAATTGCGCGGGATGCTAGCACCACTGACCAGCTATCTCAAACTGACGTGCGGCTCAAAAATTCCTGTGTACCAGGTGAGTGCAGGGCGCTTGCTCACCTTGCGGAACTCATTGCGATAGGAATAAGGGGGTTGAGTGAACTTGTTGAAATAGTTTCGATGAACAGTAGGAATATTGATAGTTGGCTGGGGTGGCAGGTGACAGGTCAGGCGCAGAAATCACCTGTTTTTAGCGTGGTTTTTTACTGAAGATACGGCACCAGACCGCTAGTCGGCCACCATCACGATCAGCACGGACCCCTGTATCCGCTCTGCCAGGTCGGCAAGCGGGGCCGGCGATGCCGGTAGTTGTTCCGGTGCGGCTGTCTGCTGCAGCACCTGCGGCAGCATGCTGCGCAACACCTCCACCTTGATAGCGTAGCTGACATTCGGCAGCACCTGCGGTTCGGCCGTGTCGTCGTAGGCACCCAGCATGGATGTCACCACGCCCACCACGGCACCGTCCATGTTCAGCAACGGCCCCCCGCTGTTGCCTGGCTGAATAGGGACGGAAATCTGGTAGCTGTCGGGATCATCCCGGTAGCCATTGAGGGAGCTGATGATGCCATCGCTCAACTTCGGTGTGCGGCCCATGATGTCGATGCGCGGGTAACCGATGGTAAAGACGCGGCTGCCCGGACGCGGGCCGGCGCTGGCCAGCGGCAGGGCCGGTGGCAGGCTGCCGGATTCGCTGACGCGCAGTAATGCCAGATCATGCTCCGCATCACGCAGGACAACCCTGGCGGTCAGCTGTGTGCCCTTTACATCAATCAGTTGCACGTGCTCTACACCGGCCACCACATGGTTATTGGCCACTGCATAGCCGCTGGCGACGGGCCAGGCAGTGCCGACGGAGAAACTGGTCAGGTGGTCACCGGAATTCTCCCCCTCTGATGTGTGTGCCACGCTTGCCAGCGGGACCGTGTCACTGTTCGCCGCCAGTGCGGTCCGTGCCTCTGGCTGACCCTGTTCTGCCGCCCGGGTCAGCCAGCCGTGTACGGCAGCACTGCTGCGCGGTACTCCCATGTATTGCTGCAGGTGCTCGGCCAGTTGGTACTGCGCATCGGCGAGCCCCTGTTCAGCGGCTTGCCGGAACCAGTATGCCGCCCTTAGCGGATCCTGCCGGATGCCGCCGCCGTTGGCATACATCAGTGCCAGGTTGAACTGGGCCACTGCAAGTCCGTTCCTGGCTGACTGCCGGTACCAGTGCGCCGCCTGCTGTTCGTCCTTGGCCGTACCTTGTCCGTATTCGTACATGAACCCCAGGTTGCTCTGTGCATGCATGTCACCCTGTTCGGCCAGCGGCAGCCAGAGCGATAGGGCGTGGCTGTAATCACCGGCTTCAAATGCATGCCAGCCGAGGGTGAAAGGATTGTCAGCCGGTGGCATGGGGGCGGCAGTGAAGATTGCCGGGCACAGCAGCAATATCAGTGCTGCCAGGATTTGTGTACCGGACGGGATGCCTGCGCTTGCTCTCATTTCGCCACCTCGAGTAACCGTGTGGAGCAGCTGTGATCCCGGTGTGTGATGTAATGGCCCACAGTAAGATAGAATAGTCAGGCCAGTGGTATGGCACCTACTGCCACAGTGGAGGTGGGTCCATGACCATGTAAATGGCTGCGAAAGAATTGCTCTGCTGCCTGACGGTTCGATGCGTCATACAGGATAAAATCTAGTGTGATACCGTCGGGACTCATGGCGCGGTAGAGGTATTTGCGCTGTTTCTCGACTAACACGTGCGTCTCCACTACACGGTAATCCACATTTGCTGGTTCCGGCATGGATTTAATGTGTTCGCCTGGTTCAGGCGCATAATTCTGAACCCAGCGATGAATGGTCGTATGCCGAACGGGGACACCACGCTCCAGCATCATGGCCTCTAGCTGCCGGTAACTTGAATTATCACGCAGGTACCATCTCACGCAAATCTGAACATATTCGTCCTGAAATTCCTGCCAGCCAATCTCGTCCGGCCGTGCACCTTTGGAATCCATTGGGTTGCCGATCAGCGTCTCAGACGGTTCCCGGATATGAAAACCCTGTGCATAATCAACGCCCAGTTCATGCAGCATTGTCAGTGTTTCACCATCCTGGACATATTCTGCAATAGTCTTCTTGCCAACCGCTTTGGCAATCTGAATGATTGATTTCACCATAGCCTGATCTACACGATCATTGGCCATGTTCCTGATGAAGCCGCCATCGATCTTGATGTAATCAACCGGGAGGTGTTTGAGGTAGTTGAAGGAGCTGAAGCCGGCACCGAAGTCATCAAGCGCGAACCGGCAGCCGAACGCCATGAGTTCATGAATCAAGCCGCGCGCCTGTTCCAGATGCCGCACCGCGACCTGCTCGGTGATCTCCAGAATAACTGCGGCCGGGTCCAGGCCATTCTTCTCCAGGTTTTCCCTGACGAAGCTGACCAGATTCGTGTCATTGAATACGTGGCCAGAGAGGTTGAGCGTGAATCTGATATCATGACCTTGTTTGCGAAAACTGGCCAGCGCCTCCATGGCATTGCGAATCACAAAGTGGTCGATATCTACCATCAAACCGAAGCGATTGGCAGCCGGCATGAAGGCAGCAGGCGGTATGATGTTGTTGTTCTCATCCCGCATTCTTAACAGCACCTCGTACATCGCCGGGTGGCCACTATCGAGATCGATGATAGGCTGATAATGCAGCAGCAGGCTGTTATCCTTCAACGCATTCCTGATTCTCTGTGACCAGCCCATATCCGCCGTCATCCGGCGTTTCTCCTGGCTGGATACTTCATGGAAATGATATCGGTTACGCCCACATGCCTTCGCCTCGTGGCAGGCGAAGTCTGCTTGTGACAATAGTTCATCCGGCGTGCACCGACCGGAGTCGATCATCGTTACGCCAATGCTGCATAAAACACTGAGCGACTGTCCGTCCTCGACGAAATGAATATCCTGCATGATTTTCATCAAATCCTCGACGAGTCGGACTGCGCTTTCCTGATTTATGTCCTTGAGCACGATAGTAAATTCATCACCCCCGAACCGCGCGATCAGGTCGTTTTTGCGTAGATTTTCCTGTAGGCTACAGGCGGCCTGTACCAGTACCCTGTCCCCTGCGGCATGCCCCAGTGTGTCGTTGATGTACTTGAACTGATCGAGATCGACAAACAGCAATGCGCTGGTCTTGCCATGCTGGCTTACCCACGTTATCTCGTCTTCCAGTTCCTGGTTGAAATAGCGCCGGTTTGGCAAACCCGTTAACGAATCATAATCGGCAAGCCGCCGCAACATCTTATCGCGCTGGTTCAATGAGCTGATCGTCGTCTTCAGGGCATTGTTGATGGCCATGATCTCCTTGTGTCCGGTCGACCCCACGTTAACCTCGGTCTCGCCTGCGGCCAGGCGAGCCAGCGGGATCTCGAGATCGGAGAGCGGCTTGAGGGCGCCCTTCAGGAGATAACGCCCGGCCAAAGACAGAAACAGTAAGGCCACGGCGAACACCAGGCAGCCAATGGCGATTCCGGCCACCAGCCGGTCCTGATAACGGCTGAAATCCAGGCCCAGTTCCACGAAGCCGATCACCTCGACCTCATTTGCCGGCGCCGACTCAAGATCCAGGTTCAACAGATCCTCCGGCTCCATGGACTCGATCCATACCGGCGCGCTAATCCGGAACAGCGACTGCTGCTCCATTGAAGCATCGAGCAGATAGGGTTTGTCGGTGTCAGTCGTCGCGCGCAGACGGTCCAGCTGAGCACGGTTCAGACGTGGCAGATTGCCTTTGGTGGGTGTGGCCATGGACGTATCGGAGAACAGGATGGTTCCGTCCGGAGTGTAGTAACGTACCAGCGTAATTTCCGGAAAGTTGGCAATATAATTCTCGACCCGCAGGAAGCGTTCAGTGTCCTCGGATTTGAAGAGTGGTGCGCCGAGTTCTTCCAATTCCGTAATCCAGGCTTGCGCCCACTTCTGCAGGTTATCCTGGATGACGGCCTGCGAGATCACCCACAACCCGCCGATTGCCAACAATCCCAGGATGCTCGCGAATACCAGTTGCAGTGTGAGAATGTCGCCCACCACGCTGCGCGTGCGTCTGAATGGGAGACTCCACCAACGCTTTCCTCCTGACTGCAAGTGATGACTTCCCCGGCTGCCTTGCCATTTTCCTGGTCGGCGGACCATGCGCCGCCAGCTTGCAGACCAGACGCGTACTATGCGCTGCCTGTCCTTGCGCAGAATTGCATATACAGCCTGTTTGCCTGTCTGGAAAATTGCTTGCACTTTCGATAATAATGAACCGATCATCGTCATTGAGGTGGACAGCGGGGAGGTCTTACGGGGCACCTGCGGCTACCCGTGACCCCAGCGGAGACTGTCGCGCAAGCTCTTGCGCGACCGGTGAATTGATCTCGATCCGGATCTCCTTAAGCGGCAGCAGGGCAGTTGCAGGCGATTTGGTGCGATGTGAAGCGTCACGGAGTGCGGCAATGATCTGTTCCGCGACATCCGAATCCACGCTGCCGACACTCATAAGTCCACCGAGCCGCAGTAATTCTGGGTGAAAGACGACAACCTGCCGTTTATGTTTGACGCTGTAGGCCATTATGTCGCGCAGTACACGCCGACTCAGCACCCGGTCATCCGGTACCAGCCACAGCCCCTGGATCTCTGGGGTCAGGCGCTTGAAGGCATAAAGCATTTCCTTGTCGGAGCGCACCACGCGGTGACTAAGATCGATACCGTGATGCTTTGCAGCCTTGCGTGCCTCTGCGATAAGGCCCTCATGGCCGTGACCGGTGATTACGCCCACCCGCTCTAGCTCGGGATCAAGTTTCTTCCAGGCGCTAAATTGAAGCTCCGGTGGTGGTGACATGCTCACCCCCTGCATGTTGGCTGCTGTCAAACCGAGATCTAGGTAGTTGAAGACTTGGCAGAAAATGACCTGGCCAGTAGCGTGCTTTCTGGCAGACTGTGCCGCTAGCGGCCCGATTGCAACGATGTGCTTGTTCCCGGTTTTATTGAGCTTATCAGTGATCTCCGCGCTCGATGGTAGACTACCCTGTAGGTTGACGATGGTCGGGCTTTCGGGGAGCTGCGCTATCAGTTCATCTGTAATGCCTGTATAAGCCGGAATATCATTACTCTGCAGAATCGTGATGCGCGGCAGTTTCTTCGTGGTGGGTGATGGTTTCTGTATACGGGTTTTCTGGGTTGGTTCGGGCTTTGAGAACTCCGGGAGCTTGTCTACAACAGCGCAACTGGAAAGCAGACTGCATGCCAACAGGCACCCGATAGTGGCGCGCAGGCGGTCGGCCAGTCGCTCGTAGCGGGCCCTGATTCCAATGATCAACCCGGTGGTGGGTGCATTCATCGCTTACATAACCCCAAATGTTGATTCCTGCCAGACTTTTCCCGGCACCAAGCTGCTGTTACAGCTGCACAAATGACGCATTTACTGCAGGTACTGAGAAAACCAGCCAGCAGATGGAGATCTCGGTCGACCGTCAGGGATAATTTTGGGCTGCACACCATCCCCATATTCCATATTCGACACTATATGGGGCAAACTTAAATGTACGAGTATGTAATCAATGAGATTACGTAAGCTTCGACCTCTGTACGTCTGAAAACAGTACGTTCCTGCCGTCCCCAGGGCCATCGTGAACGGCAAGTTAGGGTCGTTCACGGTCCTTTAGTCGCAGCTAATATTAGAGATCGCTAAACGGTGACTACCGACCCAAGTCAGCCATTTGGAATGAACACCTGAATGGCAAGTACTTCTCCGAAGCTGTCATTCACGAAGTCAGCTTAAATTACTGAGTTCGGCCGTTCAGTCTCCTTCAAATAAGGCACCGATTTCTCACAAATCCCTGGTTTGGATTTTCAATCGTGTTTCGTGACATCTACAGAATCTTCCAAGGAGGCAAGATGCAGAAACACCCAAAACCTGGAGTCGCGTTAAACATTGCTTAAGGGGGTGCCCTTTAGTACAGGGTTGACAAGCGTCATGAATGTGCCAATGATAACCATTACTATTGAGGATTAAAAAATCCCATCCCTGACTAGGAGAAATAAAATGGCTAAGAAGAAAATCAGCAAGGGGGTAGTCACAGGTCTTTTACTCCCGGCTGTCACCCTGATGGGGTTGATAACAGTCCCGAGCTTCCTTTTGGCGGAGGACATACTCGGAGGCACAGGTGGTAACGCCGAGGATAAGGCCTACAAACGCAACGGCACACTGCTCTTTTCATGCTGCGGCGGTACCTTGGGGGCTTTGGTTACAGACGGCGACAACGAGTATATCCTCAGCAACAAACATGTCCTGGAATTGGGCACCCTAGCGCTGGGCAATCTTAATGGCAATCCGGATGACATTATCATCAAACCAAGTTTGATCGACTCAGACTCCGTCTGTGTCGCAAACAGCAACAGCCAGGTAGCAACGTTGAGTCACTCTGCCACACTCAGCGAAACTGAGTTAAACGTTGTTGATGCCGCCATCGCCATCACCGCAGGAACCATAAGTTCAGATATTATCGACATCGGGGCAATCAACGGCGTCTTCTCTGGCACTCCCTCCATTGGGACTGCAGTAATGAAGCGTGGCCGGACGACAAAACTCACCTATGGTGTGGTGGATATGGTGAACGTAAGTGTAAGCGTCAAATATGGAGAGGAGTGCGGCAGTAAGAAGGGCTTCATCGCCGATTTCGAGAACCAGATCTATGTTGTTGGGGCAGACTTCTCAGCTGGCGGCGATTCGGGCTCTCTCGTTTTGACCACGCAGCCAGATACTGATGGCGACGAAATCCCTGATGTGGCTGGTGTGGAAGCCGTGGGACTCCTCTTCGCAGGTGACGATGGCGGCACTGTCCTCAATCCCATTAGCGATGTGCTGGGACTATTTAGTGTCTCCTTGGTGCTTGGCTCCAACACTGGGGTTTTCATGCCCGACAGCAGTAGCGGTGGTGGCTCCGGTGGTGGCTCTGGTGGCGGTCCGCCGGAGGGCAAGGGGCCGCCAGGGTCACGCGGTGGCGCTGCCTTTGGTCTGACACACGCTAACGCGGTTAAGGATGCGCACGCCTTCGACCTCATGTCGTTGCCGAACGTGGTTGCAGTTGGCGTTGGTGCCGACGAGAACGGCGAGGCTGTGATTAAGATTCATCTTGAGTCGGCTGCTGTCAGCCCCAGTGTGCCGATCCCAACGGAGATTGAAGGCGTCCCCGTGCTCACACGTGTCACCGGTCCGGTAGTCGCTTATTGAGTGAGGACGGTATGCCCTTTATGCCACCCGGATATTACTGAATGATTTAATCCAGATTGTATAGCTCAGGCGTTTTATGCGCCGAAGGTTTTTTCATACGACACTTCTCACGGCGGCCTTCGGGTCGCCGCTTTTTTTATGACGTCCAAACTTCCTATTTTGGCGTACGCTGTGTTAAAAGGCATTTCTCAGTGGGTGAGAATCCCGCCCGGCAAATTTGCTTCCGGCCGGAAGTGATCGGATCGGTCATGTAGAAGTGGCTGAAGCCTTCGGTGGGGTGCAGATCACAAGCCATATCTGTATGTCCTGTCCTTCCCGAAAATACGTACTACCTGATATTCTTGACCTTTTTCAGGGGCGACGTCAATCTGGTGTCCTCGGTTATTGTTGCTGCCGAAGAGGATCCAGAACCATGAAGCCCATTGTCTGCGCGCTGTTACTACTTGTGTCTACCGTGATCCGGTCACGGCTCTCCCAGCAGCTTGAGATTGTGGCACTGCGGCATCAACTTGCTGTGTATCAGAGAACGACCAAACGCCTGCAGATTAGTTCCGGAGACCGTATTCTCTGGTCGTGGCTCTTGCGCCGCTGGCCGGGGTGGCGGGATGCTCTGGTTTTGTCCAGACAGGAACCGTGATTGCCTGGCAGTGTAAACGTTTTCGCGATCATTGGGCCAAATTGAGCAAGCATGGCAGACCCGGTAGACCACAGGTGCCAAAAGAAATCAGGGCATTGATCCGCAAGATGTCGGAAGCCAATATCAGCTGCGGTTCGCCACGGATTGTCGGGGAGCTACGCAAGCTCGGCATCGATGTAGCTAAATCAACCGTGGAGAAGTACCGGGTGCGATCCAGGAAACCACCGTCTCCGACGTGGAAGGCTTTTCTAAACAATCATGTCAGGGACTTGGTGTCTATCGATTTCTTCGTGGTGCCAACCGTGAGAAACAAGGTGCTGTTCGTTTTGGTGGTCCTCGCCCATCACCGGCGCAGGGTTGTGCACTTCAATGTCACGGAGCACCCCATCTCCCAGTGGACCGCCCAGCAGATCATTGAAGCTTTCCCCTGGGATACGGCACCGAAGTACCTACTACGGGATCGAGATGCTATTTATGAAAGCCGGTTCCAGATGCGCGTCCAAAGCCTGGGCATTGACGAGGTGCTCACTGCGCCGCAAAGCCCTTGGCAGAATGCATTTGTCGAACGCGTGATTGGCAGCATCCGGCGGGATTTCAACGGGGCCGGTCTGTTGAGAACCATGGAAATCCGCAAACTACCAGATTACGGGATGCTTAAGGTAACTGCCCTTGTATCGGCCCTTGTTATCTTTATTAAACAGTTCATGAGTTTGCAGAACATCACCGCTTGTCCCGACTGAATTGTCACCGTCTGACGACAGCCGAAAATACACTATAAGCAGAATATCAGGCTGCCAGCAAAATTCCTGTCGCCTGTGTGCGACACCCGCCCCCCCACGCACTGCCCGCGATTCAGCATCACACTGTATTTCCTCTCGATTCTGAAACTGGCACAGACCTTGCCATTGTTCAGGGTACGCAAGTGCCTTGCGTACCCAATAGCAATTGTTCATTGACCAAGGAGTAATCATGAAGAAACAAATTCTGAGTGCAGCATTCATCACCGTTATCAGTGCTTCTGCACTGGCAGAAGACAGCGTAGCAGTTTCTTTCAATGACCTGGATACCAACAGCGATAATGCACTGAGTATCGCCGAAACCATTACACTGCCGGGAATCGCCATTCAGTGGAACGACCTGGACAAGAACGGTGACGGGCAGCTGAGTCGTGACGAATATACTGTCTATCAGTTACCTGCACCTGCTGCCGGCGCCAGCTAGCAGACTCGCACAATCATCCTCCAAACCGTTGTACAGGACGACAATGGGGCGTGCTCTCCTATACGCCAGTTAGACAGGGATGTGTCTGTGGGGTGGCAGCCGTTGACAGCTGCCACCTCACTTTTTGATCACCTTGTTGCATCACCAGCCGGAGAAGACAGCAGTCTTTCAGGTATTCTGCCCCCTTGATCACCTTTGTCCGAAGCGTCCGGGTCCAGCCCTGATGACTCATACATCCTGATTACGTTGCATCCGTCAGCTTGCATGGTCAGACATAACATCAGGCAGACTGATTGTGCATATCCAGTCCTGCCCACTTGTTCTGCCGGATCAGGCTCCGGATGAGGTCGATGTATTGCTGGCCTTTGGCTGAATATCTTTCCAGGCCGGCAGCCAGTTTCTGGCCATCGATGGTTTGACCGGCGGTACGCAACTCTTCGCGGATCTCGCGCAGCCCGGCATAGGCAGGATGACTGTTCAGCGTGTGCATGTAGTAACGAACCGACTCGCTAACATCATCAAAGATGCGCACCAGGTGCTGCTTGCCCTGTTCCCTGTTTTTGGGTTTGAGGCCCTTGTCCTTGTCGTAGGTCCAGATGCCAAACAGGTTGTTGGCCTCCTGCGCAAAGCGTGACTGGCCCCAGCCGCTCTCATTCGCCGCCTGTGCCAGTGCCAGTGATGACGGAATAATATCGATTTTGCACAGCAACTCCGACCGTGCCGCTGCTATAGTCAGTGGGTCCTGTTTTACACGATACCGCTGCGCCAGTTCTTTTATCTGCTGCTGTTCCTGCTGGCCCAGGGAGCCGCCGGCATCCAGTTTATCGAGCAGGGGTCCGACAGTCTTGCGCAATACCAGCAGGCGCCGGTTTTCTCTTTCAATGGTCGGCAGCAAGCTCGCAATGAATGCCTGCTTGCTGCCCGTTGTGCCGACAGCCGGCTGTTGAGCGGCAGGCTGATTGATACGATTGCTGATTTCCGTAGCCGCCTGCGACTGTAAACCGGCTACCACGGCTCCCTGTGTCGGCAGACCGCCCGGTCTCGATGGTTCGGGATAGGCGTAGCCTGGATAGTAGGCCGGATTTCGGTTGTGAGGCACCCGTCTCGCAACGTGTGGAAAGGGTTGGTACACAGGAAATGCCTGGTTGGCATAGCGTCCATCGTAAGATTGCCCATAACGATAGCCGCCATACGGATTCGCACAGGCGTAGCCGCTGGCGGCCAGCGTAATCAATAGGAGAACGGCTAAAGGCCTTGTGTGTGACATGAACGTTTACCACCATTTAATAAACGTTCAATAGTATTAGTAAATTATTATATAGTCAATCTATGATTCTTCAACCTGTTGTTTTATATAGCTCCTAGTATTCCGGATACCAGCCACCATCGGCTTTTCTGACAAAATGATTATGACTGTACCAGTGGAAACGCCCTGGCT
This sequence comes from Pseudomonadota bacterium, assembly GCA_039714155.1. Lineage (GTDB taxonomy): Bacteria > Pseudomonadota > Gammaproteobacteria > UBA9214 > UBA9214 > SZUA-186. The sequence continues at coordinate 14,154 of JBDLJX010000020.1, forward strand.
GACGTGCAGCCATGGTGCAATTTGTACGGTGCCTGCCCGGCTTGAGTTCGAAGTTCGGTGTGACCGTGAACTGGTCGGGTTGCCGGACTGACCAGTGCAACTCGACATCATTGCTGCCACTGATGAAACATTGCAGGCTGTTGCGTGCGTGGCTGCCCGGTTTCAGGGTGACGGTGAGTAGCGGCTTCCCTTGCTGTGCCGGTGTCAGTGGGTCAACGGGGTCTGCATGAATTACAGGCAGCGGCAAGGTATTGGCCTTTATTTTGAATCCGGACATGTCGGCGTACTGTGCCGCCATCGGGAAGCGCGGCAGGGCTCCGAAATTCGCACCTGGCCACACCGGCCCCGACTGCTGCCCAAAGCCGACCAGACCCATCTGCTCAATGATCCCGAGGGTAGCCGGAGTATATTCGCCATAGGGATGTGCGAACAATTGCGGCGCCACGCCTGTTTCCTGCGTAATGCGCTGTTGTGCGGTACGGATATCCTCACTGATGCGCGCGCTCCACTGCTGCTCGCTCTCGCCCTGCAAGCGTCGAATCATGTGGATGTGGCCGTGGCCGTGATTCTCGAATGTGACCCCGTGTTTCGACATTTCCCGCATCTGTTCCCAGCTCATATAGGCCGGGATTTCCTGGTCCACCCCCTGTGTATTCACAAACACGGTCAGCGGCCAGCCCCGTTGCTTCAGGCGGGGGTAGGCGTTGCGATAAACCGACAGATAGGCATCATCCACGGTAATGCTGACGCAATGTTCGGGTAATGCCGTGCGGTTCCTTAATGCCGCCACCACGCCCCGCAACGGCATGACGGTAAAGTGGTGGTCCTCCAGGTACTGCAGGTGGGCATCGAACTGCGCCAGCGTCACACTGGTGATGGCCGGCGCAGCATCGCCGAAATGATGGTATTGCAACACGACACAACTGTTGCCGGCGTGCGCCGGAAAACAGAGGAAGAGCAGACAGATCGTCACACTGATTTTAGACATGTGCCGGATGGTGCAAATATTCAAATGAACCGTATGATATTGTTATCAGACAATATTACGGAAAGTCTGTTCGTGCAATGACCCATGTCCTACAACCCTTCCATCTCCTCGTAATTGTCCTGGCCGGCCGGCTTAACCGCCACCAACAGGCGGTCATCGATTATCTCATCGAAGAGAACCGTGTTCTCAAGGATCAACTCGATGGACAGCGGCTTCGGTTCACAGATGAATATCGGCCACATCATTGCACCGAACACGGTCAAGAATATATTGAAAAGGCATGGCATAGAACCCGCGCCGGAACGAGAGAAACGCACCTCATGGCAGAGCAGGGTAGGGAAGGTAGCCTTCAGGAACAAGTCTGTCTAAGTCATCGTTTTCAGGCGGAAATTGCGAATTTGCCATACACAGGTCTTCAGAAATCGCGGCAGGATTCTCCGACAGAAGCACAGCCTCTCGCAATTGCACACGGCGCTTGATAATCAGTTCTTCTGGGCAATGCACGGAATGAGCGGTGCGTGAATCTCGGTGTGTTCCGGAGCCAGTCGGTGCTTAATTATTCAGCCAGTTTTCTACCTTCAGGCCAGGCACGCGGGAAAATTCACGTACGTTGGCGGTTACCAGCGTAAGGTCCGCCGAGAGGGCATGTGCTGCAATCAACAGATCATTGGGCCCAATGGGCGTGCCCTGGCGTGACAGGTGGTGGCGTACCTTCCCGTAATGGTGGTCTGCCGGTGTTTCCAGGGGGAGGATTTCCAGGGCAGAGAGAATCAGGTCGACCGTCTTTGCCAGTTTCCTTGATCCTGACTTTATGGCACCAAACCGGAGCTCCGCGGCAACGACAATACTGGTGCAGACGGTGTCTTCTCCTGCCGAGGCAATTCTGGTTGTCACCGTGCCTTGAGGATGGCGTACCAGATCGGAGAGTATGTTGGTATCCAGCAGATAACGAAGCGATATGCTCAAAGCGTCGCATCGTCCAGTGGCGGCAGGTCTTCGTCCACGTCCGGAAAGGGCTCGTCCAGTGGTTCCAGTGTGGTCAGCAGGGCAAGCAGTCGGCCCTTTCTGACCGGTTCCACGATCAGGCGGTCGCCCTCCTTGCGGAGGATCGCCTCTTCCCCCTCCAGTTCAAACTCACGCGGGATACGCAGCGCCTGGTTGCGCCCGTTGCGGAACAAGCGGACATGTCGTTCAGGCTGTGCCATTTTGGGATCTCCAATCAGAAGCATATGCCAAAGCATATGCCGCGAGCTGGCATCTGTCAATGACAGGTGGAGTGCTATTCACAGACTGGGTATGAATGACACAACGTTCCGTGCACTCCCTCGAGAAGCGGTGCTTCATCGAGTCGTGAAATCAGAGCAGAAACCGGATTAGCTATTGAAAAAACGTGACCATATCGTGTCCATATAATTTGTTAGATATCCCATAAATCTGTCTGCTATTTTTTACACTTTCTACCTATATATTTATTTATCTCCTCCTTGAATCAATAGCTTACAATTCGGGTATGAATATTGCATTGGATTATTATTGTTGAATAACTGTTCGTTAAATCATTCGTTCACAACAAAATAAACAGTCTGGTTCAACAAAAACAGTCCATCAATAAGGGAGGAGCTTTAACAAATGAAAAAACTGATTTCTGTATCCCCGCTTATCGGGTTTCTGAGCGTGCTGTCCGGCGCCGCGCACGCCACAACTACTCCGCCGGTGCCCGAAATCGATAGTGGCACGGCTGCCATCGCCATCGGCCTGGCGGTTGGCATCGTGGCACTGATCAGAGAGCGCCGCCGGAAGAAATAGTCACCGCCTTGTCAACTGTCTGAGGGACAGGTGACAATCTTTCGTATCTTGCTGGCATGTCTACTACCCTGGCAACTTATCCGCGCGCATACCTGTCGCTGATCCTGCGTACCAGTGCGCTGGTCCTGCTGTTTCTGCTTCAGTTCGAAGCGTTGGAAATTGCACTGCGCAGCTATTATGACGGCGCGAGCATTCGTCAATCGGTATGGGCGCCGGTACAGGGTAGTCCACGCTTTGTTTTCAGTTTCCTGTTTGTGTTCCTGGCTGCATTTTTAGCGATTGCAGGCCCCAGACTCCGGCAACTGGGTGTCCGCTTCGTCGAGGCCAGCGGACTACACTCATGGATACGTTTCACCACCGCGCAGGTTCTGGCCTATGGCGGGTTTATCTTCCTGACCTACCTGTTAAGTACAAGACATACTGAGCTGGGTCACCTGACCGCTGTGGTATTTGGCGTCTGGGCCTTGCTGTTACTAACTACCGCCGCGCTTGCGCTGCTGGCACTGGCACCGGCCTCCTATTGGCGCAATTTTGTGCGAGCCGAAAAGATTTCACTGGTCATTGCCACCATTGTCGGCTTGGCGACCATTTCAGTGACTACGGTACTGATCCAGTCCTGGCCTTCCATGGTCGATGTCACCCTGCGCTTTTCTGAGTTCCTGTTGCAACTGGTCTATTCAGACGTGATTATCGATCCCGAAGCCGCAATTCTGGGTACGACACGATTTGACGTAGAAGTGACCCGGGCCTGCGCCGGTTATGAAGGCATTGCGCTGATCATTGTCTTTCTTTCGCTCTACCTTTGGCTGTTCAGGCAGGATCTCCGTTTCCCCCGTGTACTGTTGCTGTTCCCGGTGGGCATTGCGGTCATGTGGGCGTTTAACAGTCTGCGAATTGCAACACTGGTTGCGATCGGTACATCCTATTCGCCCGAAATTGCCATTACCGGATTTCATTCCAATGCTGGCTGGATCGCATTTATCCTGGTTGCAATAGGGTTGATCGGTGTTATGCATCAGGTACCTTTCCTCACGACAGACCAGCGCACCCGGATACGAGAGCCTGACTCGTCTGCACGACTCGCCAGCGCCTTGCTGATGCCACTTGTGATTCTGCTTGCTTCTACCCTCATTACAGCAGCCACCTCCAGTGGTTTTGACTGGTTGTATCCACTCAAGGTCATCGCAACGGGGGCTGCGCTTTGGTGCTTCTGGACATTGTATGATTTCCAGCGGCCCGCCCACATCGTCGAACCCATTGCGATCGGCGGGGTCGTGTTTATCATCTGGATGCTGCTGGTGCCGGCGTCGGCCGAACGCACAGTACTGTTTGCCAGCAGTCTTGCCGACACCACGCCATGGGTCGCGGGCATCTGGTTGGTGTTTCGTTTTGTCGGTTCTGCGGTCACGGTACCACTGGCTGAGGAACTGGCCTTTCGCGGCTATATCCTTGCTCGACTGAGTGGTGCGCCGCTGCATACCAGCGGCAGGATTGCATTCGCCTGGCTGCCCTTCCTTGGATCATCGCTGTTGTTCGGTATTTTCCACGGCGCCTGGGTGGCCGGGACCCTCGCTGGCCTCGGTTACGCCATTGCGCGCTATCGCCGCGGCAAGGTGCAGGACGCCATCGTGGCACACATGACAACAAATGCACTACTGTCCGGATATGTCATCCTGACGCATGAGTGGTCGTACTGGTGAACAAGCAGCCGTATTAAACAACACCGGCGATTCTTTTCGCTGAGCGGCACCCAATCGATCACCCATGATGACTCGTTGATTATTCGTTGTCGGTCAAGGGCATCACGTGAGAGTGCGCCATTCCGTCGGGTTCAGCGCCGGCCTGCAACGTTGCTGTGACTTGCCTGGTTGCAACATCCACGACCGCGATATAACCACCATAGCTGTTGGCGACATAAGCGGTCTTGCCATCGGGGTGATAGACAATCCCGATTGGTAGCGGTCGATAGCCAAAACCCCCACCCAGCCAGCGGCCATTCGACAGACTGTACTCCCGGGGCATGCTGACTTCGCCAGAACTTTGCAATGTTTGTGTATCGTAGAACTCCACCCGGGACGCATTGGCACGGCTAACCAGTGCCTCCCGGCCATCCGGTGACAGAATCACGCGGATGGGGAAGCCCGTTGAGTCCAGTGTTGCCAGAATGTTCATCGTTGCCGGATCGATCACTACGACAGTGTCAGATTCACGGTTAGTGGCCCACAATTGCTTGCTATCCGGTGACATGGCAATGCCTTCGGTCCCCTTTCCGACGTTAACGGTGGCCCTCAGGACGCCACCATCTATATCGATCACACTGATGGACCCCGAACCAATGTTGGCAACGTAGGCACGGTTGCCTGCTGGATCAATGGCAACCATGTGGGAGACCGACTCCCCCGTCTTGACCGCACGAATGATTTCACCGTGATTGATATCCACCAGTACCACGGCACGGTTATCTTCTACCGTTACCAGAGCGCGCCGGTTATCTGGCAACCAGACCAGTCCATGCGGACGTCGATAGTCGCCGAGATCGATCGTATCCACCACTTCTGCAGCGGCGATATTGATCACCGTCAGACTATTACCCGGTTCAGAGGCTGCCCCGTAGTTGCTGACCAGGGCGATTGTGCCATCTGGAGAGACGGCAACCTCGTGTGGGCCGGTACCGGTCGGCAGCACCGCAATCGAATGTGCCGTCGCAAGATTCAACAACGACAAAGTATTGTCGGACTTGTTGACGACCAGCAAGATACCTGTGTTGCCCAGCACAGGCATGGCGACCAGCGCAAGCAGATACAGAATGATCGCCGTAGCGCGGCCTGGTTTTATCATTGCTGTGATCAGGATTGTTTAGTGTCTGAATCGAGGGATACGCCTGATTGCATGGTACCAGCCCGGGATGACGTCCTGGTAAAAGGCATAATCAACAACTGAGGCAGATTGAGGGAGCGCGCATCCCTGTATTCAGCCAGGCCCATCACCATAGCATCCTGGCCGGCAGCAGGATCCTTGCAATAAGTGCCGAACAGGTGATCCCACACTGAGAAAATACCGGCAAAGTTGGAGTTACTTTCCCGGATATCAACGGAATGGTGGATACGGTGCATGTCCGGTGTCACAACGCAGCGACGCAAGAGACGATCCAGTGTCTGTGGCAGGTGAATATTGCCGTGAACAAAGAATGCGGCGCCTATAAACAGAACCTCGTAGGGAATAACCGCAACTGGAGGAGCACCCAGTGCAGCGATCACCAGTAGCGTGCTACTTACTGTCACCAGTGATTCGAGCGGATGAAAGCGCAGACCGGTCGTAAAATCATAATCCAGATCTGCGTGATGGACCTTGTGCAGGCGCCACAGTAACGGCACTTTATGCAGCAACCGGTGAACCACATAGGCGGCGAGATCGAGGATGATTACGGTAGCTGGCAACATCAGCCACAGCGGTAAGGCAACCAGGTTGAACAACCCCCACCCGTGCTCTGCAACAGTGATTGAAAATGCCACAGCGAGCAGCGGGAACACCCAGCGGATAACCAGGTTGTCCAGGGCCACCAGAGCGATGTTGTTCAACCATCGCACCGGTGTTGATGTGGTCGGCACTTTCGCCGGTTTCAGAGACTCCCACAGGGCGACCAGCGCCAGCATGCCATAGAATACATAAGCGCGAATCACTGTCTCGTGGTCAACCAGCCACTGTTCCATCATGCATGGACCATTTTGTTGAGACGAAGGATAAAAATTCTATATTACAGCGCAACCACTCAGATGCAAATCTGGTTTGGAATCGGCTTCTTATCTGAGTAAAGTGCAGGAGGCTCCCGCGTGCTCCCTGCCTAATGCCTCGTACGCCAGTGGGAACACAGCTTCCCCCGTGCCTTGTGGCTCCCGTCTTCCGCCCATCCGGCGGAGATGGGCAAGGGTCTTCAATATGCTGTTTTCAAAGCAGATACTGAAGTTCACCGTGAATAATAGCTGTATACAGACCAGTAGATAGGATGTATTAACGGTATTATTACCAGATCTTTTTAGTTCCCTGTTGATGCGGCGGCATGTGAGCGGATTACCAGCAGTGTCGACGTAGCGTTGCCGCATAACGCTTCCGCAGTGCATGGTCACGGGTTTGTTGCATGCGGCTGCGGGCCTCGTGACATACCTGCTGTTCGTCTGCCAGTTGTTGCCGGATATCTTGCCGGATCCGTTGCTTTGCCTGGCGCCGGTCATCTGCCTGTTGCTGTAGTTGCCTGAGCCGCTGTTTTTCTACGGGCCTTAAACCGGTGGCTGTAGACCGGGACGAGCTGTCAATATCGATATTCCTGGTGATGGTGTGGCTGCTGTCTGGCGGGATATCACCGTAGTGCACCTGGCCGTTTGTATCGGTCCATTGATACACGGTATCTGCGGTTACTGTGCGTACGCTGGCTGTAAGAATGAGAGTTGCAACAAGCCGGTTGCCATGCATGTTGACGTCCTGTCAAAGTGATGTGTCCGTCCCGGTACGTTAGTGGTGCCTGCCTCGCCAGGCAATCGGAATCCTTTGGAGTGGGCTATCAGAATCGGGAGGAGCGCGAACAGCGGCTATTCGCGCGGGTCACGGAATGGAGCAGCCAGCGGCTCACCGATAAATATGCCCTGGCCGGGCCAGGCCACGCTTTTCCAGTAGGACTCGATCAGGGTCTCACCGTTCAGATAGCGGTTGATGACAATGTCCGGGCGGGGAAACTTCTGTACAAAGGCACAGGGTTCGACCACAGTGCCATAACTGCCGGTGGCACCGGCCTTGAGCCACTCGAGGCTGCTCATCTGACCGCTGCCGGACAGCTTGCCGCCGGCAGATGTCAGGTGGTCGGCAATGGCGCCGGGCCGGTAGCGGTTTGTCTCTATCCCCTTAACATGTGGCAGTCCGGTGAAGTAGAACATGACGCCGGGGCGGTGTTGCAGGGTATTACCCTGGATGACTTTCAGGCCAAAGCGGTCGGATTGCATCAGGATAATGCCATGGTAGAAACGTGCGCGGACATTACGCGCCCGGTCGGTCGTGCTGAGCAGGTAACCGGTACCGTTCGGTCGGCTACCGTCGGCGGCAATACCGCGATCGATCAGGGCCCTGACGTCCTCAAAGGACTCACCTGCCAGCATCATGGTCGGTCGCACACCAAGGTCGGTGAAAGGCCGGGTGGTCCCGGCGTTGTAATACGGACTCTTTTGCGTCGCCTTGCAGCCCTTCGCACACCAGGCCTCGTCAAATCCCGCAGCAAAGGCCGTCGTGATCGACATGCAGCCAACCCGGTAGGGCAGGGTCCAGGTCAGAACATAGGCCTGGACGGATGCCGGCGTGTTTGCACGCACGTCTTCCAGCAGCAGCCGGAACCGGTCGGGATTCATCACCTTGCGCCCCGGCGTCAGTTGTGCATGAATCAGGTTGCCGGCCGGGATGCCGCGCTTTTCCATGTAGTAGGCAGCGACGGCCTGGCTGTCCGGGTCATTGTCATTGACAATGACGCCAAGCTGTTCGGGGCCGAGTGATGTTGCTACCGGTGGATTGTCTGCTTCGGTTTCCGTGCCGGCATTGCAGCCGGATATAAACACCACCATAAGCAGGCATTGCAGCGCACAACGGATCCGTAGCGGCAGGCGATGGTGACCATTCATGACGGCTACTCCCGACAAATGCGCTTTGGCACAGGCCCTGAACTCCCCGGGCGGCTTGCCGGTCCGGGATTCCGTGACAGGTTCTGTTCAGCGCCGGTCAGCAACAAAGTCCACCATCCGCTGGGTGGCCTTCAGGGCGCGTTGGCGCACATCTTCCGGGACGAGGATCTCGTTGCTACCATTCCTGAGTACGTCGCGCAGGTTACGCAGATTATTCATGGCCATCCACGGACAGTGGGCACAACTTTCACAGGTGGCGCCTTCACCGGCCGATGGGGCTTCCATGAATATCTTGTCTGGTGCTGCCTGTTTCATCTTGTAAAAGATGCCGTTGTCGGTGGCGACGATGAAACGCTTGTTGGGCAGTTGCCGGGCTGCATTGATAAGTTGTGTGGTTGAACCGACCACATCAGCCATGTCGATGACGGCCTCCGGAGATTCCGGGTGCACGAGGATGGCTGCTTCGGGATAGTTGTCTGACAGGTTCTGCAGGGCTGCTGCCTTGAAACGTTCATGTACGATGCAACTGGCCTGCCACAGCAACATGTCGGCACCGGTCACACGTTTTACGTAGTTACCGAGATAGCGGTCCGGCGCCCACAGAATCTTCTCGCCTTTCTCTTTCAGGTGTTTGACGACATCGACGGCGATGCTGGAGGTAACGACCCAGTCAGACCGTGCCTTGACCTCGGCGCAGGTGTTGGCATACACCACGACGGTGCGGTCGGGATTGGCATCACAGAAGGGAATGAACTTGTCCGGCGGGCAGCCGAGGTCGAGCGAGCATTCGGCCTCGAGCGTCGGCATCAGCACGCGTTTCTCGGGATTGAGTATCCTGGCGGTCTCGCCCATGAAACGAACGCCGGCCACCACCAGGGTGCTGGCCGGATGCCGGTTGCCGAAGCGTGCCATTTCGAGTGAATCGGCAACGGTACCGCCGGTCTCATCGGCAATCATTTGCAGGTCTTCATCAGTGTAATAGTGGGCGACCAGGACGGCATCCTTTGCACGCAGCAGCACCCGGATTTCCTCGATCAGCGCCTTGCGTTCACCAGGAGCGTAGTCCGGGCGCGACACACTGCCCGGCAGCGGGTATGACAGGTCGGGCAGAATCGGTATTGTCGCTACAGACTCGGTATCAGTCATGGCAAGCACCCCGGCCAGCGGGATCATTTCATGGGAAAATTATACAACTTCCTGTTTTATCGGAATATAGTGATTATTTTCCGGGAATAATGCCTGCTAAAACAGGCGGATTGAGTACAGGAGACTCAGGCAACGGTCTTGCGGTCTTCGGGGGGTAGTTCGCTGGCAATCTTCTGCAGGCAAGTCCCGGCCTCTTCATCTCCCTGGTCGGCGGCCAGCCGGAACCAGTGTGTGGCGGCGCGGTAATCACGGTCTACGCCATGGCCGTGATAGTACATCATGCCGAGATTGGTCTGGGCATCGATAAAGCCCTGGGTGGCGGCCTTCTCGTACCATCTGATGGCGCATGCCAGATCCTGCTCAACACCGGCACCCTCGTCAAACAGGACGCCCAGGTTGTACTGTGCCTCGGCGTCACCCAGTTCCGCCAGGGGCAGCCACTCATTGTAGGCGGCGTCGTAATCGCCTTTCAGGTAGGACTGGTAGCCACCGCCAAGGATGGTCCACGTCGGCATGCCGGCCATCAGGAAGAATTCCGGGATTGGTAGTTGATAGACATCTATGGACATTCTAATGATTTTCTTCCTATCCTGTATAGCCATAGTTGGATAGGCTGCATAAAATGAATGACAGGGGCGGCTGACAAGGCCTGTTGAAATCCTTATCTGATGCTATAAAACGGGAATTGATGCATGTACCGGATCTCGAAATCAGTGTCCTTCTGTTATGGACATCGCCTGATTAACTACAGTGGCAAATGCCGGCACCTGCATGGACACAATGCGCGGGCCGTAATCACCCTGGAAAGCGACTGCCTCGACGAGCGTGGCATGGTCGAGGATTTTACCGCCGTCAAGCAACTGGTCTGGGAATGGCTGGAGAACGAGGTGGACCACACGCTGTTGCTGCACGAGGATGACCCTGTCCTGCCGGCCCTGGAACGAGCCGGCGAACGGGTCCGGGTCATGAAGGATAATCCGACTGCCGAGAATATTGCCCGCATGGTATACGAGTTTGTGGCCGGCAAGGGCTACCCGGTCGTCGAGGTGACTTTGTGGGAGACCGAGACCAGCCACGCCAGTTACACCCGGGGTGGCTGATGCTGCAGGGTGCCAGGTGATCTAGTGATGAGGCAATCCGTACCACAATGGCTATCAGCCCGCATTTCTCACCACGGGACGAGCCCTCGCTTGATCTTTGAATCCACAGCAGATTTTCTTCAGTCGGAAATACAGTCCGTATTCCGCTTCTTCAGAAAATCCGCTGTGAATCCAAATCTCTGCGCGATCATCTCGCCCCGCGGTGAGAAGCGCGGGCTAACGATGTCCGGATGCCTGCTGGGCTTGCTTGTCTGCAGCGGCATGGTTCATGCAACGGATGATGACTTCGAGAATTTTGAAAACACCGCTGGCTTTCCGGAATTCGATGACCAGCCACTCGATGAACCACTCGAATTCCCCGATTTTTTCAAGCTCAGCTTTCTCGACTTGCCTGATGATGCCAGGGAAGCGAGAGAGGCCGGCAAGACCGGTATCATGGTGTATTTCGGTCAGAAATACTGTGCGTACTGCAAGCAGTTTCTCAAGGATCTCGAGGCAAGCGGCATCCATGCCTATTTGGTGAAGCACTTCGATGTCATCGGTATTGATATCCATGGTCACCGGCCGGTGACCGATATGGCTGGCAACGAGATGCTGGAAAGCCGGCTGGCAGTCAATGAGGGGACCAATTTCACACCTTCGGTAATTTTCTACGATAACAGTGGCAATGAAGTGCTGCGCCTGCGTGGCTACTACCCGCCATACCGCTTCCTGGCGGCACTGGAGTATGTAGCTGACGGACATTACCGGGAGGAGAGGTTCCGCGAATACCTGGCGCGGGCCGATGTACCGCTGGTATTCGAGCCCGGCGACCTGGTCGAGGAACCGTTCTTCATGGCCGGCCCGTATATGCTTGACCGCAGCCGCTGGCCGGCTGAGCGACCGCTGGTTGTGTTTTTCGAGCAGGGCAACTGCCATGCCTGTGACGTACTGCACAGCGGGCCGCTGAAGGACCCGGAAATCCGCGCGCGCATCAGTCGGCTGGAAAGCGTGCAACTGTCCTTCTGGGAAAACACCCCGATCATAACGCCATCAGGCACACGTACCACGGTCAGGGAGTGGGGTAGCAGCCTGGGGCTGTTCTATACGCCGACGCTGATTTTCTTTGATACGGATGGCAGCGAGATTGTCCGCGTGGATTCGGTGGTCCAGTTCTACCGCCTGCGTAATGTGCTGGATTACATTCTCACCGGCGGCTATCGGGAGTACAAAACCTTCCAGCGCTGGCGCCAGTCACGGCGGCCGCGCATCTACAAATAGTCAGCCCTGCAGGCGCTGCAACACCAGGGTGGCATTGGTGCCGCCGAAGCCGAAACTGTTCGACATGATAGTGTTCAGGCCGGCATTCATTTCCAGGGTTTTCACAATCGGCATGTCAGCGCCTTCCGGGTCCGCTTCGGTGATATTGGCCGATGCGCAGATGAAATCATCCTGCATCATCAGCAGCGAGAATATGGCCTCGTGGACACCAGCGGCGCCGAGTGAGTGGCCGGACAGGGACTTGGTGGAACTGATCTTCGGGATGTTGTCACCAAATACCTTGCGAACTGCTTCCAGTTCACGCATGTCACCGACCGGTGTACTGGTGCCATGTGCGTTGATGTAGTCAATTGGTGTTTCCAGGTCCTGCATGGCCTGCTGCATGCAGCGCACGGCGCCTTCCCCGGACGGCTGCACCATGTCATAACCATCGGATGTCGCGCCGTAGCCAACGACCTCGGCATAGATTTTTGCGCCACGCTTGCGCGCATGTTCGAGTTCTTCCAGAACCACCATGCCACCACCACCGGCGATCACGAAGCCGTCGCGCGTGACATCATAGGGGCGGGAGGCGCTGGTCGGTGTGGCATTGTACTTTGAGGACAGTGCACCCATGGCATCGAACATCAGGGTCAATGTCCAGTGCAGTTCCTCACCACCGCCGGCAAATACGATATCCTGCTTGCCGAACTGGATCAGTTCACAGCCATTACCGATGCAGTGTGCACTGGTCGAGCAGGCCGAGCTGATCGAGTAGTTAACGCCATGGATCTTGAATGGTGTGGCCAGGCAGGCCGAGTTGGTGCTCGACATGGTGCGCGGCACCATGTACGGACCGACCCGGCGTATGCCCTTCTCCCTGAGCAAATCGATAGCCAGGGCAACATTTTCCGTTGATGCACCGCCGGAGCCGGCAATCAGGCCGGTGCGTGTATTGGATACCATATCAGGTTCCAGGCCGGCGTCAGTCACTGCTTCCTGCATGGCGATGTAGTTGTAGGCGGCACTGTTGCCCATGAAGCGACGCAACTTGCGGTCAATATTCTCCTCGATGTCGATATTGACCGTGCCGGCAACCTGGCTGCGGAAGCCGAGTTCCTCGTATTCGGGAATGAATTCAATACCGGAACGTCCCTCGCGCAAGGCGTTGACAGTTTCCTGCTGGTTATTGCCAAGACTTGAAACAATACCAATACCGGTTACAACAACACGACGCATAGCTGCTTACCTGAAAGTTAGAAATTATCTGTTGAAGTGAAAAGGCCAACGCGCAAGCTGCTGGCATGGTATATCTCGCGACCATCTACGGAGACGACGCCATCGGCGATGCCCATGTTGAGTTTACGCTGGATGACGCGCTTCATGTCAATCCGGTAACTGACCAGCTTGTTTTTTTGCGTTACCTGGCCGGTGAATTTGACATCACCGGCGCCCAGCGCGCGACCACGACCGGGCCCGCCGTTCCAGCCAAGAAAGAAACCGACCAGTTGCCACATGGCATCAAGACCCAGGCAACCCGGCATGACCGGATCGCCGTCAAAATGACACTGGAAGAACCATAGCTCAGGGGTAATATCAAGTTCGGCGATGATCTGGCCCTTTTTCCAGGCGCCACCGGTATCCGAGATGCTTGTTATCCGGTCGAACATCAACATCGGTGGCAGGGGCAGTTGCGCATTACCCGGTCCGAACAGCCTGCCATGACCGCATTCGATCAATTCATCGTAGGTGTAACTGCTTTTTCTTGATGCTGCAGTGTCGGCCATGGTTTGTGACATTGTGCTGTTCCCTGCGGGTTGCTGTGCAAGTCAAAGGCCGCCCGGCCAGTAACGTGGCGTATTATCGCATGTCACAGGGTGGCCGTTAAGGGTATGTCCGGCACTATTCCTAATCACGGAAATTGATGTACTGGAGCGGCAGATCCAGATTAGCGTCTTTCAGGCTTCCAATGACAGTCTGCAGGTCATCGCGTTTTTTGCCACTGACCCGGACCTTGTCGCCCTGGATGCTGCTTTGTACCCTGATTTTCGTATCCTTGATGAGTTTGATGATCTTCCGGGCGGTATCCTGGTCAATTCCCTGCCGGACTGTGATATCCATGCTGGCCTTTTTGCCGCTGATCTGGGTATCGCCTGCCGAAAGGGCGGCAATGTCAATGCCGCGCTTTGCCAGCTTCTTGTTAAGGATGTCCTGAATCTGCTTGATCTGGAAATCACTCTCGCTGCGCAGCGTTAGCGATGTCTCGGTGTGTTCCACCTTTGAATCGGTGCCCTTGAAATCATAGCGGTTGCCGATTTCGCGGTTGGCCTGGTCAACGGCATTGGCAATCTCATGCATGTCGACTTCCGAGACAATATCAAATGAGGGCATAGCAACTCCTGACAGGCCGATAACAGCCGGGTTGATGAACGGCAGGTATTATAGACGGATCAGCCGGGTGTGGAATACCGTGGCAGAGGCGCACCGGGAATATGCCGGTGGCATCGATAGCCACGGCAGGTATCGCTCGGCAAGCTTGTGGATGTGGGCAGGTGCTGGCGCGGTTACTTACTTGCTGCGACGTAGCCAGCTAAACAGCGTATGCAGGCTGGTCAGGGCGCTTTCCAGGAGGCCAATACGGTGGTTGTGTATGAGCGGGTCATTACTGGCGACAAGATCAGTATCTTTCCGGCTTGCATCGACCGGTTCGCTTGTTGCTGCGGGTTCGTTGGCGGCGTCGATGATGGTGTTGACCCCGGGGTGGGCAGAGAAGGGCGCCGAGAGGGCAATGCCTTCGTCCGGGGCGCCCTGACCGGCGATTGTATCCTCAACATTACCCGGGTCATTCGCTGGTATTGTCGGAGAAGCGCTGTCATGACCGTCAGCTGCCGGTTCGGGGACGGAGGTATCGGCACTGATGGTGTCGCCGGACTGGCCGACGGCGGGATTCCCGGGGACTGGTCCGGCAAAACTGCCTGATAGCGGTTCTGCTGTGGATGGCGACAGGCATTCGACCGGCAGTTGGGTCTCTGCGGTCATATCGCCTGCCAGATCTGCCGGTTCATCCATGATGCCTGGTGTAAACAACTCGATTTCCTCGATGTCCATGTTGTCGTCATGAAACAGGGGCATTGACACTGGAGCATCGGCCTGGACTGTCATTGCCTGCTCAATCATTCCGGCGAGTTCCATGAGCGGTACCGATTGCTGCAAATCAAGGTCTTTCAGTTCAGGCAGCTCATCATTGTCTTCATGGATTATCTGGTTGCCGCCCTGGGCAGCGGCCCTGCTCAGGCGTTGGTCTGCCATTGCCAGCAACTCGTCAAGACGGGTATCGCGGCGGATATCAGGTGACGCCACGCCAATGCTGAGCGTCAGGGCAAGGCGTTCATTACCGGCCTTGAAGGTCCGCTTGCTGATTTCGTTATTGATGCGTTCCGCCAATGTGTGGATACCTGACTTTTCCATGCCGGGCAACAGCAGGGCAAAATGAGCCGGACCAATCCTGGCAGCCGTGTCCTCGATCCGGATAGCATTGATCAGGATATCGCCAATCGTCCGGGTGGTGGATTCTGAAAATTCCTGGCCGTGTTTCTGGTAAAGGTCACCGTAGTTATCGATCTCGATCCGGTAGATGCACAGATTGTTATTGTGACGTATGGCATAGGAAAGTTGCTGGTAGGCACGTTCCATGAATGAGGCCTCGTTGACAAGGCCGGTTAGCTGGTCGATGCTGCTCAGCTCCTCGAGCTCGGTGTTCTCCTGCTTGAGGGCATAGGTGATATTGTGCGAACTGGCATGTGCCTGGGTGCGTGCCAGCAGGTGTACCGAGTCAAACGGCTTGCCGATAAAGTCGGTGGCGCCGGCCTTGCGTGCCCGTTCCATGATTGCATCATTATCACCAGAGCCGGTGATGATAATGACCGGCAGGTCACGAATGTGCGGGAGGTGTGAGGAACGGATTCTTTCCAGCAGACCAAAGCCATCCAGGTTTGGCATGGTCAGATCGGAGACCACCAGCGAAACCGGTTCTTCATCAGCAAGAATGTCCCAGGCCTTTACGCCATCGACGGCCTCGATAGTTTCGAAGTGATCCTGGAGAATCTTGCGTGCAGTTACCCGGATTACCCTGGAGTCATCAACAATCAACAAGCGCGGCTTTTTTGCATCCATCCTGATACTGTTCCTTCCAACTATGGATTCCACTATCAAGTATCGTCAAATCAGGGCCGATCTTTAGAAGTTGGCGGGGCCGCCGGTCGGGGTGCAGGACCGGTATTGCAGCAAGCTTGCGGGTGTTATTATCAGCGGCATCCGATCCGGGTTTGAAGGCGGCAGGGAAAGGCAATACAGAAATGAAAAACAGGCTGCAGATGATCTTTGGCTGGTTCACCGAGCATGTCTGGGAGGCCGATCTGCGCCAGTTGCGCGGCTTGAACAAGGCATTGGTGTTCGTTGCCCGCATCCTGCACATGCTGTTTCGCGAGTTGCTGGGTGGTCAGCTCAACCTGCGCGCCATGAGTCTTGTCTATACGACCCTGCTGTCGCTGGTGCCATTGCTGGCGGTGAGTTTCTCGGTGCTGAAGGGCTTCGATGTCCACACGAAATTTGAACCGGTCATTTACGATTTTTTTTCACCGCTTGGCCCCAAGGGTGCCGAGATCGCCGACAGGATATTTGAATTTGTCGACAACATGCGTGCCGGGGTGCTTGGTTCGGTCGGTTTTGCGCTGCTCATCTACACGGTCATCGCCCTGCTGCAAAAAATCGAGGCGGCCTTCAATTTTGTCTGGCAGGTCGAGCACCTGCGATCCTTCGCGCAACGTTTTAGCAATTACCTGAGTGTCGTAATGGTGGGGCCGGTGTTGATATTCAGTGCCATTGGCCTGACTGCGACCATACTGAATACCGATCTGGCACAGAAACTGGTTACCCTGGAGCCGCTGGGTACGGTGCTGGTGTACCTTGGCAGGCTGGTGCCGTATGTCCTGGTGTGCCTGGCTTTCACCTTCATCTATATTTTTATACCGAACACCCGGGTCCGGTTCAGCTCAGCACTGATCGGTGGCGTCATTGCCGGTGTTCTATGGGAAACCACGGGCTGGGGTTTTGCCACCTTTATTGCGTCATCAACAAAGTATGCGGCGATTTATTCCAGTTTTGCCATCCTGATCCTGATGCTGATCTGGTTATACCTGAACTGGCTGATCCTGCTGGTCGGTTCGCAGATTGCGTTCTATGTCCAGTTCCCGAAATACATGACCCTGCACCGGGTGAAGTTCATTATGAGCAACCGGCTGCGTGAACAGCTGGCGCTGCAGATTATGTACCTGGTGGGTTATAACTATTATCACAACGCCCCTCCCTGGAACATTGAAGATTTCGTTGCCCGGCTGGATATGCCGGGCCAGCCGGTACACCGGGTGGTTTCCACGCTGGTCGATGCCGGCTATCTGATCGAGGTAACTGGTGATGATGGCTCGATATATCTGCCGATGCACGATATCGATACCATGCGGCTGGCTGACTTGCTTGCCACAGTGCGCAAGTCGGGTGAGAGCCGCTTCCTCCATGTACGGCAATTGCCGGTTAATGTACCGATCGATGCGCTGGTGGCGGAGCTTGATGGCGTCTGTCAGCGTGCCCTGGGGAATCGTACCCTGAAGGATCTGGTACTGGCCGGGGACAGGACGGAGCAGGACTGAGCGGCTTAGCAGCTTAGCGGCCAACTCCCGGTAGCAGGCTGTCGTCGTTGCCGGCTGCAGCCGGCTCAGAGCGTTGCAGTGTGATCCAGGCGGGCAGGTTATCCCTGAGTTGGATGTAGAGTTCGTCAGCGGTTATGACGTTGCAACCGCGCAGGCCTGGTCGACGGCTGATACGGTAATACCATACTGATTCAGACTCTGACATGCCGGCTGCTGTGCTCAGGTGAGGTCCGCTGCTGGCCGCGATCGGGCCGCTAACCAGCCATGTACCACCACAGATGTCAGCCAGTTGTGACCTGGCCTTGCCTATGGCCACATGCGTCCTGGCGCGTGCCACGGTTGCCGTTGTTGCCTGTTGGTACGGAATGCGGGCAATGAAATGGTCGAGGGCAGGGTTGCCTGCTGTATCGACATGGGTATCAAGCGGCTGACTTTCTGCAACGGGGGGATTGCCGGCGCAGCCGGTAATCAGTGTGCATGCGATAATAATGCCCATGTTGATCCAGACTGCCATGCCGGTGCCCCTTGCCCGCCATGCCTTGCTGTTATGATGTCAGGCAGACTTGATAATAGTTGCCTTGTAGTCTGGGGCATGCTGACAGCAGATTCTGTGAACCAGCGCCGGAAACAGGATATCCACGAGTACTAGTGTTGTACCGGCTGTTTGATTTTGGCATCGGCCTTGATATCAAGATCTGAAATACGTGGCATATCGCCCGTCATTACATCTGTTTCCATGTGTTCGTCTGTCAGTTCCGGGGTGTCCGTACCATCACTGGCGAGTGCTGACGCGGATGCGTCGTTCTTGTGTGATGTTTCGAGCTGGCCACCGCAAAGATTCTGGGCGCCGGATGCGAGGTGTTCATATACGGCCCGGTAACTTTGTGTCATCTCCTGTACCAGTTCCGAGGTGCGCATGAAATGCTGGGTAACCTGGTCACGATAATCAGTGAAACGTTCTTTCAAATGATCAAGTTCGTCCTGCAACTTGCGGGTACGGCCGTGACGGGCAACGACCAGGTAGGTTGCAATACTCCCGATGGCGGCGCCAAGTACGACTGACAGCAGGCCGGTCAGCCAGATAGATGTGGTTACGTCGAGTGAAATCATTGCTGTCTTTCCCCCTGGGTGATGGTGGTCAGTACGGAAAAAATCATCATGGGATTGTACTGGATACCACCACGCCAGGGTACTGGCGAGTGCCGCGGGCCGGACACGATCAGGCCATGCCCTGCGACACCAAAAAACAATGAGTTACAGAAACTCTCTAGGTAGTCTCCGGGGAAGTTAACCCGCACTTCTCACCGCGGGGCGAGATGATCGCGCAGAGATTTGGATTCACAGTGCATTTTCTGAAGGAGCGGAATACGGACTGTATTTCCGACGATGTACAGGGAAGTACAAGTGTCGCGGGAGGCAGGATGCCGGGAGCGACCTGAAGAAAATGTGCTGTGGATTCAAAGATCAAGCGAGGGCTCGTCATCGTGGTGAGAAATGCGGGTTCAGGCCGGCCGTCGTGGCCGCGCACCAAAGATGGCGCTGCCGACCCGAACGATTGTGGCGCCTTCCTGGATTGCAAGCTCGAAGTCATTGCTCATGCCCATGGAAAGTTCGGTGAAGTGCTGTTTCCCAAAGCGTGTTGCACAGGTCCCGGACAATTCCCTGAGGGCTGCAAATTCACGTTGCCGTTCCGGCAGTGAGGCGGTGCGTTGCCCGATCGTCATCAGGCCGCACAATGACAGTCCGGTATAATTGCCGTTCAGCAAACTGTCGATAAAGCCGTCTACCCCTGCAACGGCAAGGCCATGCTTGTCAGGATCACTCGAGATGTTGATCTGCACGAGGACATTCAGTTCCGTGTCGTGTAACCGGCACTGTTGTGCCAGTCTGTTTGCCAGCTTCAGGCTGTCGAGTGTATGGAACCAGGAGAATTTTTCGGGGATGTGTTTCGCCTTGTTGCTTTGCAGATGACCGATAAAGTGCCACTCGTTGGCCGGGTCCCGGAGCAGCGGTAATTTTTTCAATGCGTCCTGGACTGTGTTTTCGCCGAACACATGCTGACCGGCTGCCATGGCGGTTTTTATGTACGCCTCAGGCATATATTTTGATACCGCCAGCAGACGGATATGTTCCGGGGTGCGGCCGCTGGCGATTGCTGCAGCATGGATGCGCTTGCGTACCGCAGCCAGGTTGCCGCGAATGTCAGGTTGTTCGGCAGTCATGCAGCAGTTTCCCGGTTTTCAGGCAGTGACAATATTGCGTGGCGTACCGTTACGCCAGGCCAGAATGTTTGCGGCAATCTCGTTAACCAGTCGCTGCCTCGAAGACAGGCTTGCCCAGGCAATGTGCGGGGTGACCAGCAGGTTTGGCAGGTTGCTGTCCAGCAGGGGATTGCCCGACCGGGGTGGTTCCTCGCTGAGGACATCCACGATGGCAGCGGCTATCTGCCCCGTCTCCAGTGCCTCCAGCAGGGCGGGCTCATCGACGATCCCGCCACGTGCGGTGTTGATCAGGATGGCATCATTCCGCATTCGGGCGAGTTCAGGGCCACCGATCAGGTTGCGGGTGGCGTCAGTCAGCGGGCAGTGCAAGCTGATAACATGGGCGTCAGACAGTACGACATCCAGTGCGGTACGGCCCTCACGTACGGGCGAGTTTGCCCGCTCAGCAACCAGTACACGCATACCGAACGCTTCACCCATCCGGGCGACCGCCTGGCCGAGTTCGCCATAACCGATTATCCCGAGTGTCTGCCCTGACAATTCCCGGATCGGGTACTCCAGCAGGCAAAAATGCTCCGCCTGCTGCCAGCGGCCGGCATGTACGGCATCCCGGTAGGCTGCCAGTTGCCGATAGAGGGTCAGTAACTGGCCAAAGACGTGCTCGACGACAGAGCGCGTCGTGTAGCCGGTAACATTACATACGGTAATGTTGCGTTCCCGGGCAGTGGCCAGATCGACGTTGTTTGTGCCGGTAGCGGCAATGCAGACAAGCTGTAATCCTGTTGAAGCCAGCAAGCTGTCGCGGTCGAGCATGACCTTGTTGCTGATAACCACTTCGGCATCGCTGATAGCCGCAGCCACGGCGTCTGCCCGGGTGCTCGGGTACAAACGCCATTGTGGCAGGGCCTCATGCAGTGGCTGCAGGTCGAGATCGTTACAATCAAGTGACTCCAGATCCAGAAAAACACCCTGCATGATATGAATCAATGACTGCCGAGCATGTCCTGTTTAAGCGATTTGCTGATCGGTTCGTTGCCGAGCCAGATCTTCAGCAAGGCACGATAGAAATCATTGCCGGGGACCACGCCGCGCCATTCCTCGTTGATGCGCACCTCGGTGCCGGTGTCGGGAATGTAATCGATACTGATGACATCACCGCGCTTTACTGTGCGGAACAGGTTGTTGAATTTATCCAGCTTTGGCTGCAAGGTTGTCATTTCAGCCGGTGACAGGTTGTCCGCCAGGCCATCCTGCCAGCCATTGATAATTTTTTTCTTGCTGACTTCCTTGTAGAGGAAATGCATGCGCACGCTGGCGGCGCCGGTATCGGACAGGACTGCCCCGGCATCGCTTGTCCTGGCCGGCAGATACAGGGCGCCCACATAGATATCCATGAAAAACTTCTCCCGGACACCAGCGCCGTTCAGGACGAGTTCATTTCCGGAGTTGGCCAGTTTTATGCTATCCGGGATGTCGGTATCGGCAATTGTTGCTGCACCGGCCGCGTTGTTACTGATGAGAAGACTGAAAAGCAGGGCTGTGACTGGTTTGCGCATGGCAACTCCTCGGGTTGTGGTTGATGTTTTCCGCCAGACTCCTGGTTTCTGGTGAACTGTTTCAGGGCCGTCTTTGCGGATGGTGAATAACGTTCTCGACGTGCACCGGAAAGGCGTCGCCATGGATGTCCCTGAAATAGTTTTGCAGGGTCAGTTTGACCACCGGGAAGGCCAGTTCATCCCAGGGTATTTCGTCTTCCTTGAACAGTCGCACCTCCAGGCTCTCCGGTCCCGGTGCGAATTCCTCTGACCGCAGCCGTGCGCGAAACATCATGTAGACCTGACTGATATACGGGATGCTGAAAACACCATACAGTGCCATGTCTTCAACCTGTGCCCGGGCTTCTTCCCAGGTCTCGCGCACGGCAGCCTCCTCGATGCTTTCCCGGTTTTCCATGAAGCCGGCCGGCAGGGTCCAGAGGCCATGGCGAGGCTCGATCGCGCGGCGGCATAATAACAGGCGCCCGTTCCATTCCGGGATGCAGCCGGCGACAATTTTCGGGTTCTGGTAATGGATAGTGGTGCAAGTCTCGCACACGAAGCGTAGCCGATCATCACCGGACGGGATCTTCTCGACAACACGTGCACCGCAGCTGCTGCAGTAGATCATGACAGGTGCTGCCTGCATGCCTGGAATCGTGTCAATAGGCAGATCATCAACGTCAGTGTCATGGGTAATATCGCTATTCTGCCCGATATCCGGTGCCAATGGTATTCGCTGCCAGCATTAGTCCCAGCATGGTTTTTGCATCGCGGATCTTGCCGCTGTGAACCTGAT
>JBDLJX010000021.1:0-34072 GCA_039714155.1 Pseudomonadota bacterium
CGGATGCAGATAGTCACCCCCCGGTCTGCTGCCGACTTTGCCAGCTATTACGAATTGCGCTGGAAGCTGTTACGTGCACCCTGGGACCAGCTGGCCGGCCGTCAGGGCATGACGGCGCCGTAGTCCGGCAACAGGCCCTAGTGCTCTATCAAGGTGATAATTACGGATTCAGCGTCCCTGTGGTGTTTCGCAGCAAGGCGCAGTGCGAAGGCAATGGCCATTTCCCTTGTCGAGCACTGGAACGCAGCTGCGGGACACCACAGGGACGCCCTTCGGGTTAGCTTGTCAACGTCCACGGACCGCGTTCCGCCTCTTGACAAGGGAATGGCCATTGCCGGCGAGGCGCGCCTTGCCGTGGACGTTGACAAGCTAACTGAACTCGCAATTATCACCTTGATAGAGCACTAGTCCATTACCAGTTCGGATTCCAGCATCTCGCCATTGGTATCGATGCGAATCCCCTTGACGCCCGGCACACGGATGAGGATGTAGGCAGCCAGCAGTATCAGCAGTTTTTTATTGTCGTTATGCATGGCGGTCAGCATCTTGTCGCCGACAATCTGGCAACGCTGTACCGCGTCAGGATGATCGACCCAGTCCCGACTCATCTGCCAGCCGCGGTCCATGTCACGGTCCATTTTGCCAAAAAATTCCTTGCCTTCCGCAAGGATGCGTGCCGGTACATCGACTGGATAGATTTGTTCTTCAACAACAACATTCAGTATCATGGTTTTACCTTGTTAAAACGGCCTTCAAAAGGTCTATATTACTTGATTACACACCACCGACGCAGGGAACCCGCCGCATGCTGACCCGTATTGAAGGTGTACTTGACAGCGCACAGCTGGATGTTGCCCGCACTATCATTGACAGCGGACAATTCACCGATGGCCGCATATCTGCCGGCATGGCTGCCCGGCGCGTCAAGCACAACGAGGAATTGTCCCTCAATGAACAGCAAACCCGCGACCTGAACAATCTCGTCATGGGCAGCCTGGTCGAGCACCCGGTCTATCGCAGCGCCGCCATGCCGTTAAAGATCGCTGCACCCTACTACGCCCGCTACACAGCGGGTATGTCCTATGGCCGGCATGTCGATGACCCGGTCATGGGACAAGGCGAGATCTACCGTTCCGATGTCTCAGTCACTATCTTCCTCAATTCACCCGACGAGTACGATGGTGGTGAACTGATGATCCAGACCAGTTTTGGCGAACAACAGATCAAGTTACCGGCCGGTGATGCAGTCATTTACCCTTCTTCCAGTATTCACCGCGTTGCAGAGGTCACGAGTGGCGAACGCATTGTCGCTGCCAGCTGGATCCAGAGCATGGTGCGTGACCCGGAAAAACGCGCGCTGTTGCACGAACTCAACCAGGCACGCGAGAAGTTGCTTGCCGGGAAGCCCGACGCCGATGAGACGCACCAGGTCAACCAGTCCTACATTAACCTGGTTCGCATGTGGTCAGAGATATAGCTACAACCCGCATAAGGGGTTAGCCGTCAGCCGGGCCGACATTCATACCGACAGACAACCGTAACCCCGAGCTGGAATTGGCAGTCACCTCATGCAGTACTGCCGGAGCAAACAGCACCAACTTGCCTTCTTGCGCCTGGATCACAATCTTCCTGGCATTTTCGTGCAGGATCAGGTCGCCGGAATTTTCGGGAACGCGAATGTAATATACTGCCGAGAGCAACTCATCGTTCTCATCGTGGTGATGTGGTACAGTCCGATGCCCCGCTTCCATGGCATTAAACCAGAACCCGGCCCTTAATGTTGCCGCCGGGACACCCAGCAACTGCCCGGCCTGTTGTTTCACCACATCCAGCAGCGCGGCAATATCCGGAATGTCTGCCTCTTTTATATAGATATTCTCGAAGCGGCCTTGAAAATAATGCGATTGCCTTGTTCGGTCTGTACCGGACAATGCCATAAACCGGGCGTACAAACTGGCGTTAAGTCTAGCCGACTTTTCTAATGTTAATTCTTGAAAAAGCATGTCAGACTCAGGAAATACTCCATCCGGGAGGTTCGTCCAGGTGATACAGGCGGGCACTTTAGCCTCTTCCGATAGCGGTCATATTGCAATACAATTTGGCTGAAATTTCTTTACTGGATTTAAATCAGGAGCACAGCAATGGCACTGGAAGTAAACGGCAAGAGCATCGAGACCGATGCAAACGGCAACCTCACAGACCCGTCTGCCTGGGATGAAGATGTCGCCAAAGCACTCGCTGCCGAGGATAGCATCGAACTGACCCAGGAACATTGGGACGTAATCAATTACCTGCGTTCAGAATATTTTGATAATAACGGTGAGCAGCCCATGGAGCGCGCGATCAATAAAGGTATGGCCAGGATCTGGGGCAGGAAAGTCAGCAGTAAAGACCTCTATGTGCTGTTTCCGCTCGCGCCCAGCAAGCAGGGTAACAAGATTGCGGGATTACCGTACGTCGCGCGTAAAGGCGGTTATTAAGCACGGTCATTCAGACCTGACCTGACCGTCGCCGCAGTTGCTCGACTGCCATGAATATGTCTGGATACTCTTTAGCCGTCACCAGCCCCATCAAAAAAGCCGCACCTTTTGGGGTGCGGCTTTTTTAATAGCATTAAATCGACTCTAGCGATGCGAACCCTTTTCAGCGTGGGCCATGTCAACCAGTTTGTTGGCAAGATCCGTGTATTCCTGGCGGAAGTTGTGCAGCGGGTGGCCATCTTCACTGACGAAGTAGTCCTCCATCTCAACACCTTTCTGGTGTTCGAAATCAATGAACTTCTTCTGCATTTCCAGCAGTTTCTTGATGATTTCCTGCTTTTCACTCATGGCGCGATCTCCGGAAATAGGTAATTCTTCTGTGTGTCACCAGTTAGGTGAAACTATAGCCACTGCCCTGGTAAGCGAACATATCCCATATGGGCAGTCATGCAGATGGTTACATCTGCGGCCTGCGGCGACTATTCGCCGTCAGTGTCCTTGACCGGCTTGATACCCTTGTGCGGAATAAACAGACCACAGCCGAACTCCCGACCTTCGCCAAGCCCGGCCTGCTGCAGGTGTACGGACTGCTCGGGCTCCAGATCGGCCACCATCAGGCTGCGGGTGAATACGGGGCCATCAGGGAATGCCAGGCTATGGGTAATACCGCACAGCATCTTGCGAGAGCGGATACCAAGTGCCGTAAGTGCCTGCATGGCTTCACCGAGAAACTGTTCCTCGTCTGTACTGCTATCGGCAATCACGTAGCGCGCAAACAGGGTTGGCAGCGAACTCAGCAGATGCACATCTGACTTGCCGATCTCCAGAGGATGACCGTCGATATCCAGGGTATTACCGGAAAGCTGGCGCGCTTCATCGAGGTGATGGGCCGGCACGCGCAGGCGCAGCCGTGTCCGGCGGGACAGGTGCAGGAATTCGTTGGCAGTATCTTCCGGCCGAAACCAGCCATGGCCGGACGCCGCACCATGAATCAGGTGAACGCCGGCGCCGGCTTCCGATTTCAGCCAGGGCAATGCACGCATTAACTCTGTCGACAGGGCATACGCATGGTCCAGCGGAATCGTCGGGCACCTGATCGCAAACGACACATCAACGATATCATCCGGGATGACATACCCGGGCGTTTTCTTGCTGTCATCATTCCAGTACATAATGATTACCTGCCTGCACCTGTGTCAGGCCTGCTGTGCTGATGAGAAAGCCGCCTCAAGGCGATCTTCCCAGTCTTCCGGTGTATCCGGATACGGCGGTCTGACATCCATGCGGAAAAACATTTCGCCGCCACGTGCACGCGTCTTCACCTCTGCCATTAGCCCTTCGAAGGACTCGAGGTCATGATTCTGCAACATCACTTCACTCAGCCAGAGCATCCAGATACTCCTGCGTCTTTGCATTGCGGTCCTGTGCCGCGGATTCGATCATGGTAGCGCGCCCGAAACAGCAGACGTTCCTTGCCAACCGCCACATCATCCGAAAACGCTTCCCGCTTGTGTAATATATTATTGCAGATTATGCCCTGCCCGGCATGCAGCCGGTGTCTGAATATACAGGCTGAATCGCTTGCCAGAAGTTCGGCCAGAAACCCCACGGCCGCTCGTGTAATGGCATCATCCACCCACTTGATACTGCGGGTCCGCGCCGTGTAGCGCATATGCAGAGCGCCGGTCTGCTGTTCAATCGAGAATACCGGCCCGGTCTGTTCGGGGCGCAGCATTTTACCATCCACGACATTCGCCGGGATCGTCATGACATCCGGCCGCATCAGCGCGGCAATATAGTCGGGGCTCTCGTCGCGCATCAGCAGGTAGGCAATCTCGTGATCGAGAAACAGGTTATCACCGCCGCTGGCCGGCTCTTCGGCACAGTGCATGATGATGCCGCGCACCTGTTCTGCCGCTGTGTTGTAGTAACCGTCAGTATGCCAGTTCAGCGGCTTGTTCGTATAGGGAATATAATATGCATCCATCGCATGCGATTTTACCCGCAGCGAGGTGATACTGTCTTCATCGGCCCGCAGGTTATGGTCGAGATGCTCAAGCCCGACCGCCCGGCCAAGTGTCCGGACCAGTTCCTTGTTGCCGGGGTACCCGTCCGGCAACTGGTACAGGCACATATTGGCCTTGCAGCACAGCGCCAGGATCTGACGGCACTCGGCATCATCCGGCCCGTCCGCGCGGGCGAGACTGACTGTCAGGTCCGCTGTTGTCTGCGGATAGCCACATAATTTATTGGCTCGCCATGCCTCATAGGTTGCCGTATCGGCAAGATCGAAGGGGCTGGAAATCACGGCTTGCTGTGTCATAGCGGGGCTGCATGTCTGGTGCTGTGGCACCGGCTCGATGATCCGTACAATATTGACAGGGTGTGCGATTTATACACCGCTTCGCCCGTATTCTCATCACATCGCCTAGTTATTGATAATGAGAGTCATTCGTATCTGGTTGCAAGAAATTACCCCCCCGAAGGGCTGGCTCAGAAAGTCATGAAAGTAATTAAGTTCACGTTAATATAAGAAAAAATTGTACTCATATTAAAAATTACACGCACCTCGACTAACTACTGGAATTTTCATGTGAATTTTGCCAATACCCCTTTCGAGATACGGGGGTAATCGGACGCCACCCCATGGGTAGGATATGTTCCCCGCGACACCCCACCTAAAATGCACCTAATCAAGAGGTTGACTGCCTGCAGCCCGGCCGTTAACTCGCTGATTTACCTGTTGGCTGACTTACCAGACAGCCAGCCTCGCGCAAAAGTAATCAGTATTAACCGGTGATGTAAGAGACAAAAAACAGGAGATCTCCATGGCCAAGACCAATTATCCAACACCAATGCTTGATAACCTGGAGAGCGGCCCATGGCCGAGCTTCATTACCGGTATCAAGCGACTGCGTGACGAGCATCCGGATGAACGTATCAACAATGTGACCAACAGCCTGCTCGGTCAGCTGGAACATTCGTATGAAACCCGCAAGGGCTACTGGAAAGGCGGCACCGTCAGTGTCTATGGTTATGGCGGCGGTATTATCCCGCGGTTCTCCGAAGTCGGCGATGCTTTCCCTGAGTCCAGAGAATTTCACACCCTGCGTGTGCAGCCGCCGGCCGGTAACTTCTATACCACCACTATGCTGCGCCAGCTCGGTGACAGCTGGGAAAAATGGGGGTCCGGCCTGGTGACCTTCCACGGTCAGACCGGCAACATCATGTTCATCGGTGCCAACACGGAAAACACCCAGCATTTCTTTGACGAGATCAACGAATACGGCTTCGACCTCGGCGGTGCCGGTCCGTGCGTGCGTACCGCCATGTCCTGTGTCGGTGGCGCCCGTTGCGAAATGTCCAACTGCAACGAGCACGGCATCCATCGTTTGATGGTGAACAATTTCACCGACGACGTGCATCGCCCGGCCCTGCCCTACAAGTTCAAGTTCAAGGTCTCCGGCTGCCCGAACGACTGCCAGAATGCCATCGAGCGTTCCGATTTTGCCATCATCGGCACCTGGCGCGATGACATGAAGGTCAACCAGGAAGAGATCAAAAACTACATTGCCAAGAAAGGCCGTCAGTACATTATCGACAACGTCATCACGCGTTGCCCGACCCAGGCCATCTCACTGGACGACAATGACAACTTCATCGTTGACAATCACAACTGCGTGCGCTGCATGCACTGCCTGAACGTTATGCCGAAGGCACTGCACCCGGGTGATGACAAGGGCGTGACCATCCTGATCGGTGGCAAGCGCACCCTGAAGATTGGTGACCTCATGGGTACCGTCGTGGTCCCGTTCAAGAAGCTCGAAACCGAGGAAGACTACGAAAGCCTGCAGGAAATGGCCGAAGAGATCGTCGATTTCTGGGCAGAAAACGGCCTTGAGCACGAGCGCTGCGGTGAAATGATCGAGCGTATCGGTCTGGTGAACTTCCTCGAAGGCATCGGCGTTGATGTCGACCCGAATATGGTCAGCAGCCCGCGCCAGAGTTCCTATGTCCGCATGGACGGCTGGGACGAAGAGGCCGAGAAGTGGTTCGAGCGCAAGCGTGAGGAAAAACAGGCCGCTTCCGCGTAACCGGTCATTCCAGTTCGTATCAAGACAGTCCCGGCGTCTCGCACCGGGATCTGTTCAATAACCAAAGATTTCAGGAGAGTCACATGGCAAAAGAAATGCGTTCGCCGATTGAATCCGGATGTCCTGACGCGTTCCAGTACATGCATCCGGTGATGCGCAAAAACTACGGGCAGTGGGCCTACCACGAAGACCCGCAACCGGGCGTGCTGGTGCACGTCTCCAACAACGGTGACAAGATCTGGACCGTGCGTGCGGGTACCCAGCGTATTCTCGACCTGTTCACCCTGCGCAAACTGTGCGACATTGGCGATGAATTCGGTGAGGGCTACATTCACTTCACTATCCGCAGCAATATCGAATACCAGGTAGCCGATGAAGCCAAGGTACAACCGCTGATCAAGGCAATTGAAGATGCCGGTTTTATCGTTGGTGGCACCCGCAACTCGGTGGCCATGCTGTCACACACCCAGGGCTGGTTGCACTGTGACATCCCGGGTACTGATGCCTCCGGCGTGGTGAAATCCATGATGGACGAACTGATCGACGAATTTAAAGGCTGGAATATGCCCAACCGCGTGCATATGACCACTTCCTGCTGCCAGATTAACTGTGGTGGCCAGGGCGATATCGCTATCAACGTGCAGCACACCAAGCCGCCGAAGATCAACCACGACCTGGTCTCCAACGTCTGTGAACGGCCATCCGTCGTTGCCCGTTGCCCGGTCGCGGCCATTCGCCCGGCACTGGTCAACGGCAAGCCGTCGCTGGAAATCGACGAAAAGAAATGCATGTGTTGCGGCGCCTGTTACCCGCCCTGCCCGCCCATGCAGATCAATGATGCCGAGCATTCCAAGCTGGCCATCTGGGTTGGCGGCAACCACTCCAATGCCCGTGGCAAGCCAACATTCCAGAAGCTGGTCGCCTCCGGCATTCCGAACAATCCGCCGCGCTGGCCGGAAGCCACCGCCGTGGTCAAGAAGATCCTCAAGACCTACAAGGAAGACGCCAAGGACTGGGAGCGCATGAACGACTGGATCGAGCGTATCGGCTGGCCGCGTTTCTTTGAGAAGACCGGCCTGCCGTTCACCAAGTACCACATCGACAACTGGCGTGGTGCCCGTAACAGCCTGAACGCTTCCACCCACATTCGTTTCTAGGGAGCTTCAGAATGAAATTTACGATTCAGGTCAATGAAGGGCCGTATCAGCACCAGTCTGCTGATACCGCCTACCACTTCGCCAAGGCGGCACTGGAAAAAGGCCACGAGATCTTTCGTATCTTTTTCTATCACGACGGTGTCAACAACGGCACCCGTCTGACCACGCCGCCGCAGGACGACCGTAACATTGTCAACCGCTGGAGCGAACTGGCCAAAGAACATGATATCGACATGGTATTGTGTGTTGCCGCTGCCCAGCGCCGCGGCATCGTCGATGACGGTGAGGCCGAGCGCAACGGCAAGGACGCGACCAACATGGCAGATGGCTTTCGCATTTCCGGGCTTGGCCAGCTGGTCGAAGGCGCCATAGAAAGCGACCGTCTGGTTGTATTCGGCGACTGATAAGGGAGAGCAAATATGCCAGACACAAAGAAATTCATGTACATCAACCGCAAGGCACCGTACGGGACAATCTACGCCTGGGAGTCGCTGGAAGTTGTACTGATTGGTGCAGCCTTCGAGCAGGATGTCAGCCTGGCATTCATGGATGACGGCGTTTACCAGCTCACCAGGGGACAGGATACCAGGGATATCGGCATGAAGAACTTCTCGCCGACCTACTCCGCACTGGGCGACTACGAGGTCACCAAGATCTACGTCGAAAAGGAATCGCTCGAGGAACGCGGCCTGAGTCTGGATGATCTGCAACACCTGGTCTGGGAAGACGAGGACGAGGACTATGCAGAAAAGGATTCCATCCGCCTGGTCAGCCGTGCCGAACTGGCAGACGTGCTTGCCGGTCAAGACGTGCTGTTTAACTTCTAGTCGCAGGAGCTGACACAATGGCAATGTTACACATGGTAAACAAGTCGCCCTACGACACCGGCAACCTGAACACCGCGTCCGGCATCATGAAGGAAGGTGACCGGATGTTGCTGATCGAGGACGGTGTCTACGGCGCGATCAAAAATGGCAAGGCCGCAAGCCTGCTGAACGGCCTGAAGGTTTCCGTACTGGGTCCGGACCTGGCTGCACGCGGCATATCGCAGGACAAACTGGTCGATGGTATTGACGTCATCGACTATGCCGGCTTTGTCGATCTGGTTGAAGCCAGCGACAAGGTACAGTCCTGGCTCTGATTTTGTTTTCACTTAAACTAGCGTCATCCAACGAGGAGACCTGACATGGGTAGTATCGAAGCAAACGGCAAGACATATGAAACAGACGAAGAAGGTTACCTGGCTGACCTGAATTCATGGGACAAGGACGTAGCGGACGTCATGGCCAAGGTCGACGACTGCGAACTGACCGACAACCACTGGGAAGTGATTAACTTCCTGCGTGAGTACTACGAGGAGTACCAGATCGCCCCGGCCGTTCGCGTGCTGACCAAGGCCATCGGCAAGAAGCTCGGCAAGGACAAGGGCAACAGCAAGTACCTGTACGAACTGTTCCCGTACGGTCCTGCCAAGCAGGCCTGTAAGTACGCCGGTCTGCCGAAGCCGACCGGCTGCGTCTGATCCTGGTCCGGTGTTGATCGCAGAGGGTTGCCCCCTCTGCGCCATACCGTCTTACCCAACCCTGAGCTGACGAGGGAGTTCAGAACATGTCGTTTTGGACTGTTGTTTACGCACTGCTGTTCTATACCGCCACTGCCCTGCTGGTTGCAGGACTGGCGTACAAGATCCGCCAGTATGCGAAAACACCTGCACCACTGAAGATTCCGACCACACCGGCGCCGGTAACACGTACCGGTGTTGTCTTGCGCATGGGCCGTGAACTGGTCTTTTTCGAAAGCCTGTTCAAGTCCAACAAGTGGATCTGGATCTTCGGCTACCTGTTCCACTTTGGCATGTTCCTGGCGCTGGCGCGCCACATCCGTTATTTCCAGAATCCGGTATGGATCTGGGTTGACCTGATTCAGCCATTTGGACTGTATGCCGGCTTTGCCATGGCGGCCGGCCTGATCGGCCTCTGGGGCCGCCGCTTCCTGGTTGACCGGGTACGCTATATCTCGGCACTGTCAGATCATCTGATGCTGGCGCTGTTGCTCGCCATCGCCGCAACCGGCCTGTCGATGGACTACATCGTACATACCGATATTGTCCAGCTGAAGGCCTTTTTCCTCGGCCTGATGGTGTTCAGCTGGCAACCGATTCCGGAAGACCCGCTGTTACTGCTCCACCTTGGACTCGTCGCCACCCTGATGATCATTTTCCCGATCAGCAAGCTGCTGCATGCCCCGGGTGTGTTCTTCAGCCCGACACGTAACCAGGTCGATAACCCGCGAGAGCAGAGGCATCTGTCCCCGTGGGCTGCCGAGCTTGAAAAGTAACGCCGGACGAGGAGACACACGTGGCTGACTTCGAAACACCGGAAATGAAGGAATACCCCGTCATCCCGCTGCTGCAGGAAGGGGTGATGGCGCACAGCAAACCGTTTGTTGCCAAGGAAGAGTTCCAGGAATCACTGGGCTTCCCCGGCGAGCTGGTCGACAACTGGGAGCAGGTCGCCGTCGAAAAAATGGGCGAACTGACCGGCAAGTACCGTTCATTGCGGGTGTTCCTCGACTCCTGCGTCAAATGCGGTGCCTGCACCGACAAGTGCCACTATTACCTTGGCACCTCCGACCCGAAAAACATGCCGGTCGCACGCCAGGATCTGTACCGCAAGGTCTACCGCCGTTATTACACGTTTGCCGGCAAACACTTCCCGAAACTGGTCGGTGCCGCCGATCTGACCAGGGAAGTCCTCGATGACTGGTACAGTTATTTCCACCAGTGCTCGCAGTGTCGCCGCTGTTCAGTGTACTGCCCCTACGGCATCGACACCGCGGAAATTTCCATGGCAGCACGCGAAGTGATGGACGAAATCGGCGTCGGCCAGAAGTACTGCAACGAGATTATTGCCAAGGTCTACAAGATTGGTAATAACCTCGGCCTGCCGCAACCCGCCCTCGCCGACACGCTGGAAGGGCTGGAAGAAGATATTGAAGACGAGACCGGCGTCAAGGTACGTCTGCCACTGGATGAAAAAGGCGCCGAGGTGCTGGTTGTCACGCCATCGGCCGACTTTTTCGCCGAACCGCATGTCGATGGCCTCATTGGTTACGCCAAGGTCTTCCACGAATCCGGCGTCAGCTGGACCCTGAGCTCACATGCCAGTGAGGCCGCCAACTTCGGCATGTTCATTGGCAGTTACGAAAACATGCGCAAGGTCGCGCTGCGCATCCGCGAGGCGGCACTCGATCTGGGCGTCAAGCGCATCATCATGGGCGAATGCGGCCACGCCTGGCGTGTCGCTTACAGCTTCCTGAACACCCTCGCCGGGCCATTCGATTTTCTCGACCCGAAATACCCGGTGCCGATGCACATCATCGAATTCACGCACGACCTGATCCAGCGTGGCGCCCTGACCCTGGACAAGTCGGCCAACGATGACATGGTGCTGACCTTCCACGACTCCTGCAACGTGGCGCGCGCTTCCCGCATGGGGCCAAAACCGGGCGGCCAGTTCACGATGCCGAGAGACCTTATCAGGGCCAGTTGTAACCACTTTTTTGATATGCCTCAAGACACCATTAAAGAGGCCACGTATTGTTGTGGTGGTGGCGGCGGCCTGCTGACCGACGACCTGATAGAACTGCGCGTCAAGGGCGCCCTGCCCCGCATGGAGGCCCTCAAGCATGTCGTTGAGGAACACGGCGTCACTCACATGGCTGCGATCTGCGCGATCTGCAAGAGCCAGTTTTCGAAGGTTTTGCCGTACTACGGCTTTACCATGGACAGTATCGTCAGCGTGCACCAGCTGGTCAGCAACGCGATCGTCCTGACAAACAAACAATAGCGAGATTTCATATTCCGGTTCAGATGAAAATCTGATTCAGATAACAGGAGAACAGGCATGGCAACTTCCCGAGATGATATGGAAAACAAAGACCTGACATTCCGCCGCTTCGAAGATGGTGATTACAAATACCAGCGCACGGGCGATGATATCTTCAATGAAGACACGTCATACAAGTGCCCCACTTACGTGCATCGTACACCGCCATGCCAGGGCAGCTGCCCGTCCGGTGAGGACATTCGTGGCTGGCTGCAGATTATCAGCGGCATCGAGAAACCGACCGGTGACATGAGCATGCAGGAGTATGCCTTCCGCCGCTCGACCGATGCCAACCCGTTTCCGGCCATGATGGGGCGTGTCTGTCCCGCCCCGTGCGAGGACGGCTGCAACCGCAACAATGTCGATGACTTCGTCGGCATCAACTCGATTGAACAGTACATTGGTGATTCCGCCTTTGAGCAGAAATTCACCTTCGAGGCCCCGGAAGGTATGAGTGGCAAGAAGATCGCCATCATTGGCGGCGGCCCTGCCGGCATGGCAGCCGCCTATCAGCTACGCCGCCGCGGTCATGCCAGCACCATTTTCGACGACCATGACGAACTCGGTGGCATGATGCGTTACGGTATCCCGGGCTATCGTACCCCGCGCGATGTCCTCGACCACGAGTGCCAGCGGATTCTGGATATGGGTGGCATCGATACC
This sequence comes from Pseudomonadota bacterium, assembly GCA_039714155.1. Taxonomy (GTDB): domain Bacteria; phylum Pseudomonadota; class Gammaproteobacteria; order UBA9214; family UBA9214; genus SZUA-186. The sequence goes on from JBDLJX010000021.1 coordinate 12,282, forward strand.
CGCCTCGGCACCCGCGTCGGCAAGGACATCAGCATCGAGGAAATCGAGAAGGAATTCGACGCCATCCTCTGGGCCCTCGGCTGTAAAGCCGGTCGCAATCTGCCGGTACCCAACAGCGATGCACCGAACTGCGTGACCGGCGTGGCCTTCCTGGAAGCCTTCAACAAGGGCACCATGCAGGTCACCGCCAACAAGGTCGTGTGTGTCGGTGGTGGTGACACCTCTATCGACGTTGTGTCCGTTGCCCGCCGCCTTGGCAAGATCGAGAACATCAACAAGGAGGACCGCCCGGAACAGGTGATTGGCGGCTATGTCGCCCATGATTCCGCCTTTGCGGCCGCGCGTGAAGGCGCCGAAGTCACCCTGACATCCCTGTTTGCCCGTGAAGAGATGACCGCCACCGATCACGAGGTCGAGGATGCCCTGCGCGAAGGTGTCTCCATTCACAACGGCGTCATGCCGCTCGAAGTCATCCTGGATGATAATGGCCGCGCCAGGGCGCTGAAGATGGCCAAGTGCGAAATGGTCGACGGCCGCCCGAACCCGGTTGAAGGCAGTGAGTATGAAATCGAGTGCGACCTGGTTGTCTCCGCCATCGGCCAGGGTGGCGATCTCAGCGAGGGCCTTGAGTCACTCGACAACGGCCGTGGCCTGATCGATGCCGATGCCTACTATCAGGTGCCGGACCGTAACGGCCACTTTGCTGCCGGCGATATTATTCGCCCGCACCTGCTGACGACGGCAATCGGCCAGGCATCGATTGCCACGGAAAGCATTGACCACTTCCTGCGCCATAAAGAACAGCAGAAGCGTCCGAAAGTCGATGTGCACCACTTTGAGTTGCTGCAGAAACTGACCGAGGCCCACCTGTCACCCGATGAATTCGATGCCGATGAACGTGGCGACCTGCGTGGCACCGCGTCCGGTAACTGGGCCGTACACAATTACGAAGACCGTTCCGGCGCTGAAATCATTTCAGCCGATCGCCTGTTCCTGGGTCATTTCCCCTTCGTGGAACGCAACAAGCGCTCGTCCTATGGCCCGTCTGCCGAGGAAGTGCTGGGGCACTTCGAGGAGCGCGGCATTGGTCTGGATACCGAACACGCGGTCAATGAGGCCGGACGCTGCATGAGCTGCGGCATGTGCTTCGAGTGTGACAATTGCGTGATCTACTGCCCGCAGGATGCAATCTTCCGCGTCAAGAAAGACCAGGCAACAACCGGCCGTTATGTCGACACCGACTACAACAAGTGCATTGGCTGCCATATCTGTGCCGATGTCTGCCCGACCGGCTACATCGACATGGCACTGGGTAGCCACTAACTGCCGGATAACGAACCAATGACAAAACGTTACCTGTCGATAGTTACCTTCTGCCTGCTTGCAGTGGTACCCGTCAGGGCCTTGCTGGCCGGCGACGGGCTGTATCCGGAAGTACCCAAGGCAAAGGCGCGCTTCAGTGACACGCAGGAATGCGTGGAACCGCTCGAGGACATGCGCAAGAACCACATGGAGTACATCCTGCACCAGCGGGATGCGACTGTGCATGAGGGTATACGCACCCGGCAACACAGCCTGGTGGAATGCATCAACTGTCACGTCAGTGATGCAGCCGATGCAGCGCGGGCCAGCAGCGAGAAGCACTTCTGCAGCAGCTGTCACAGCTATGCATCGGTGAAGATTGACTGTTTCCAGTGTCATGCAGACCGGCCGGTTAAAAGCAGTGACAACCCTTCACTGGCACCGTCAGCCATGTCGCATCACATCAAACACGACCACAGCGCGGAAGTGCTCACCGGCAAACAGCTGCGGGCACTTGCCAACGGGGGTGCCAACGATGAGTAATGATGGCAAATTCGATCAATACCGTCGTAATTTCCTCAGCGGTGCCGCTGCCACCGTCACTGGACTGGCCATGGCTCCCGGTATCATACTGCACGAGGTCGCCCAGGCACGTCCGGCAGACCAGGCCGTCAGCAGCGATGTCCGCTGGGGCATGCTCATCGACACCAGCAAGTGTGACAGGGGCTGCAATGCCTGCGTAACGGCCTGCAACGACGAACACGGCCTCACCGGTCACGGCCGACCGGAATCCGATGCACAGTGGATTCGCAAGGTGGAACTGCGCGACAAGCAGACCGGCAACACCCAGTCCCTGCCGTTGCTGTGCCAGCATTGTGAAAAGCCGCCATGCGTGGACGTCTGTCCGACCGGCGCCTCCTTCAAGCGTGCCGACGGCATCGTCCTGGTGGACAAGCACACCTGTATCGGCTGCCGCTACTGCATGATGGCCTGCCCCTACAAGGCCCGTTCCTTTATCCATGAAGACCTGCAGGACCAGCTGCCACATGCACCGCGCGGCAAGGGCACCGTGGAAAGCTGTACCTTCTGTGTACACCGGGTGGACAATGACCGTACACCTGCCTGCGTCGAGGCCTGCAACGCCGAGCACCACAATGCCATGGTCTTCGGTGACATGAACGACCCGGACAGCGAGATCTCGCAGCAGCTGGAGCAATACAGCAGCCGCCAGATCCGTGCCGACCTGCAGCTCAATACCGGCGTCCGTTATCGGGGGATTTGATGAAACCGGCAATCCAGTTCAGCGAAATCGATGGTGGCATGCGCTTCTACGCACTGCTGGGGTTCATTGCTCTGTTTGTGCTGGCCGGTCTCGGCGCTGCGTACTATATGGAACACAATGGCCATTGGGTCACCGGCATGAGCAACCAGGTCGTCTGGGGCACCCCGCATGTATTTGCCGTGTTCCTGATCGTCGCCGCCTCGGGTGCGCTCAACGTTGCCTCGATCAGTTCCGTGTTCGGCAAGACACCCTACAAACCGCTGGCGCGGCTGTCAGGACTGCTGGCGATCTGCCTGCTGGTCGGCGGCCTTGCCGTCCTGGTGCTTGATCTCGGCAGACCGGACCGCCTGATCGTTGCCATGACTTATTACAACTTCAAGTCCATCTTTGCCTGGAATATCTTTCTGTATGTCGGCTTTATGGCCGTCGTTGCCATCTACCTGTGGATGATGATGGAACGCAAAATGAACCGCTTCACCAAACCGGCAGGCTTCCTTGCCTTTGTCTGGCGACTGATTCTTACTACCGGTACCGGTTCCATCTTCGGCTTCCTGGTGGCGCGCCAGGCCTATGATGCCGCGCTCATGGCACCAATGTTTGTCATCATGTCGTTCTCATTCGGCCTCGCCATTTTCATCCTGGTACTCATGGCCGCCTGCAAGTGGTCCGACCGCCCGCTCGGCGATGTCATACTGCTGCGGCTGAAAAACCTGCTGGGTGTCTTCGTTGGCGCCGTGCTGTACTTTGTCATCGTCTATCACCTGACCAACCTGTATATCACCGAGCATCACGGTTTCGAACGCTTTATCCTGCTTGACGGCGGTATCTACACCGGCCTGTTCTGGATTGTCCAGATCGGACTCGGCAGCCTGCTGCCACTGGCCCTGCTATACCTCCCGTCGACCGGCAATTCGCGCGGCTGGATATCGATTGCATCGCTGCTGGTCATTATCGGCGGACTCGCCCAGGTTTACATCATCATCATTGGCGGCCAGGCCTTTCCGCTGGAAATGTTCCCGGGCAAGGAAGTTACCAGTTCCTTCTTCGACGGTGGCATTGCCAGTTATTCACCAAGCCTGCCCGAGGTCGTGCTGGGTATCGGTGGTGTCGCCCTGGCACTGGCAGCCGTGTTCGTTGGCATCCGCGTATTGCGCTTTCTGCCGACCAGCCTTGCCGACGACCAGGTCGACCCGCACCACGCCGCTGCAACGACTGAAGCCGCAGCGTAACATACAGGCAATTCATCGCATTAATCACGAACATATTACGAAGTAGCCCGGGTGCAGGCCCGAAGGGCCGAAACCCGGGAAAACCCACCTCCATCCCCGGATTCCGCTACGCTCCATCCGGGCTACCGATATATTCGGTATTTATGCATACCTCGGTCATACGATTGTCTCTGCGTCCTCCGCGTCTCTGCGGTAAACATACTTCGTATCCACCGGCACCCTGCCCATGTCCCGTCTGCTGATCTCCGCGGCCCACAAGTCTTCCGGCAAAACGACCATCACGCTGGGCCTGTGCGCAGCACTTGCTGAACGCGGCCTTGCTGTTCAGCCCTTCAAGAAAGGACCGGATTACATTGATCCGATGTGGCTCGGTCAGGCCTCGGGACGCCCCTGTCACAACCTTGACTTCTACTGCATGTCACATGCGGAAATCCTGTCCACGATTGGTCAGTATTCCAGTGATGCCGATATCTCGCTGATCGAGGGTAACAAGGGACTGTACGACGGCCTCGACCTGGATGGCAGTAACAGTAATGCTGCCCTTGCCAAACTCACGCAGTCACCCGTGATACTGGTACTGGATGCGCGCGGCATGACCCGTGGCATCGCCCCGCTGATACTGGGCTACCAGGCATTTGACCCGGAGATCACGATTGCCGGTGTTATTCTCAATCAACTGGGTGGCAGCCGTCATGAAGCCAAGCTGCGAGCCGTCATCGAACACTATACGGATGTTGCCGTACTTGGTGGCGTACACCGACATGCGCAACTGGAAATCATTGAACGTCACCTCGGCCTGATGCCAAGCTATGAGGAAGATGCCTCGATGTCGAGGATCGACGCCATCCGTGACATCATCAGCAGCGAGATCGATCTGGACCGCTTGTTACAGCTTGCTGACCGTCCGCCACTGCAATACGAAGAAATATTACCCGCAACGGTTACATCCGGAGACCGGGTCAGGGTTGGCATCGCCCGCGACACAGCCTTCGGTTTCTATTACCCCGATGACCTGATTGCCCTGCAGCAGGCCGGCGCAGAGCTTGTCACCATCAATACCCTGTCTGACACGGCATTGCCGGACATTGATGGACTGTTCATCGGCGGCGGCTTCCCGGAAATACAGATGCAGGCACTGGCAGGCAACCAGGCCCTGCGCCACCAGATCAAAGCCGCCATTGATAATGGCCTGCCAACCTACGCGGAATGCGGCGGTCTCATGTACCTGTGCCGGAGCCTTGTCTGGCAGGGCCAGCAGCATGAGATGGTTGGCATCATACCTGCCGACTGCGTCATGCATGAACGCCCCCAGGGCCGCGGTTACGTGCGTCTCAGGGAAACATCGGCCATGCCATGGGGCGATATTCATACCGGCGAGATCGCTGCCCACGAATTCCATTATTCGGCCCTGGAGAATATTGCCGGGCCACTGACCTATGCCTATGACGTTGTGCGCGGCGCCGGTATCGATGGCAGCCACGACGGGATTGTCATCCAGAACCTGCTGGCCAGCTACACCCATATGCGAGACACCCGGCAAAACCACTGGGGCCGGCGCTTTGCGGATTTTGTCAGGCAGTACCGGCAATGAGACAGACACACCACGACAGTCTTATAATGGGGATATCTAACCCGGAAAATTCATAAATCATGCCCAATCTCGCTGGTCTCTTGATTCCACAAGGAATATTTCCTCAGTCGGGCGTAATCACTGATACGCCACTCCTTCGTAAATTTCCTTGTGAAACCAATATACTGCGCGATCTTTGCGCAGATTTATGAAATTTCCGGGCTAATTTGAGGAAATCGCATGATCAAGATCACACCGACCGCCGCCGAGCAGATACGCAATTCAGCCAGCCAGGGCCGGGTGGACAACATGGCCCTGCGCATTGCAGCCACCCGTAACCCGGACGGCAGCATTCACTATGGCATGGGCTTTGATGACAACCAGATGGATGGCGACTCCCACATCACCTCGGAAGGCGTCAAACTGGTGGTCTCTGAATCCAGCCTCGGGCTGCTGACAGGTATGACAGTGGACTACGTTGAACTGGAACCGGGCACACACCAGTTCATATTCATGAATCCGAACGACCCGAATTACGCCCCGCCTGAAGCACAATAAGCGCCAGGAAACAGTAATGTTGCGGAGTATCCCAGACAATTCGACCCTGTCCCGGCACCGCAACCCGACCCTGCGTGCCCGTCTGTTGATCCGGCTTGGCACACTGCTACTGGTCCTGTTCCTGCTGGCACTGATTGTAATCACCGGCCATACCGAAATACTTGATGCCGGTCAGCGGGCCATCGCAGCCACGCTGCTGGTGGTTGGCGGTGCTGCCCTGGTGTATTCCATCCTGGCGCTGGTGCAGACCAACCTGCTCGACCCGTTGGCCGATATTCGCCTCTGGGCACGCAAGGTCCGTGAAGGCCGCCACACCGACCCTGTTCCGACACCGCCCTGTGACGCCTTTGCCGAACTTGCCGATGACCTGGTCCGGATAGCCGGCAGCACGCAGAGCGGCCAGCCGGCCGGCAGCCGCAACCACGGCTCGAACGGCGATCATGATAACGGCTCACTGCAAACGCTGTATGAAGTCGTGTCCAGCATCAATACCGCGCACAGCCTCGATGACCTGCTGACACGCTTCCTGTTTACCCTCAAACGTCTCACCCGGGCGGAGGCAGCCGTCATCTGGACTGCGCATAATCCCGGCAAGGTCGAACTGGCAGCAAGCAGCGGTATTAACGAGGCTCTGGTATTACCGGACCGGCTGGATATCCGTCGCTGCCTGTATGAGCGCGCCCTGACCGAGGGCAAGATCTGGGTCGATGAAACACTGGAAAAATGCGAAACAATTGCCGGCCAGCCATTCTTTGAAAAGAATGATATCGGCCTCGTGTCAGTGCCGATGCGCTACCGTGGCCGGATCATTGGCGTCATCAACCTGTTCCTCGACACTGGTATCATCAACCATCTGGATGTTTTAAAACCCCTGCTAACCAGCATCGGCCATCACCTGAGTATTGCCATCGAGCGGTTTCGCAATGACGAGGAAAGCCGCCAGCACCTGCTGACCGAGGAACGTACCCGCATTGCCCATGAACTGCATGACTCGCTGGCGCAGAGCCTGGCCAGCCTGCGTTACCAGGTCCGTGTACTGGATGAGACCCTGCACCAGGGTGATGAATCCACCACCTGGCAACAACTGGAGCGCATCGAGAACAGCCTCGACGAGGCCAATACCGAGCTGCGCGAACTGATTGCCAACTTCCGTGCCCCGGTATCGAAGCAGGGACTCATCAGCGCTATCGAGCTGATGGTCAGCGGTTTCCGCAGTGAATCACACATCAAAACCTATCTGCAGAAGGAATGGGCCAAAGATCAACTGCCGAAGGATACCGAGATACAGATCCTGCGTATTATTCAGGAGGCACTCTGGAACATTCGCAAGCACAGCCAGGCCAAGACGGTCCGTATCATGCTGAGCCATCAGCCGAATGACCGCTATAACATCCTCATCGAGGACGATGGTATTGGCATCAGCAAGCAGGTCTACGGTTCACCTGGCGAGCATGTCGGCCTGACCATTATGCAGGAACGGGCCCTGCGCTTTGGTGGCGAACTACGTATCGAGAGCGAACCCGGGGAAGGCACACGTGTCGTCCTTGCCTTTTCACAGCCGCAAGTTGAAGATCATAGCGTATGAGCCTGAATATCATATTAATCGATGACCATACCCTGTTCCGCGAGGGTCTTGAGGGCCTGCTCGGGCGACGCAATATCAATGTGCTCGCTGCCGTCGGTGATGGCCGTGAAGGATTGCGGTTGGCAGCGGAACTGAACCCTGACGTCATTCTGCTGGACATGCGCATGCCGGAAATGGACGGTATGGAAGTGCTCAGACAGTTGCGCAAGAACGGCTTCAAAAACCCGGTCGCCATGCTCACTACCAGCAGTGATGAACGCGACCTGGTTGAATCATTGCGTAACGGTGCGCAGGGCTACCTGTTAAAGGATATGGAACCGGACCAGCTGGTGCTGGCATTGCGCGATATCGTTTCCGGCAAGACTGTTGTCGCACCGGACCTGGCGCCGGTACTGGCCCGCGTGGTACAGGGTGACAGCATTGAACCGGCCGAAGAAAGCCCGTTTGCCAAGCTGACACCACGTGAAAACGAAATCCTTGCCCTGCTGGCCGAAGGCCAGAGTAACAAGGTCATCGCCCGCAATCTGGGCATTTCTGACGGCACTGTCAAACTGCACGTCAAGTCCATCCTGCGCAAGCTGGGCGTACACTCGCGTGTCGAGGCGGCCGTGATCGCAGTTGAACAGGGTCTGCGGGCCAACCGCGAAGGTGGCAGCGGCAGTGTCGGCTGATCAAGTGAAACGCTTTACTGACCTGATCAGTGATTGCCTGCCACATATTACCGAAGAATTCCCCTGGGATATCGAGGAACGTCTCGGTACGGAGTCAGCGCCCCTGATCATCGATATTCGTGAACCCGGTGAATATGATGCCATGCATATTGAACATTCGTTGAGCGTACCGCGCGGCATCCTCGAGTCTGCCTGTGATTACGGCTACGAGGAAACCTTGCCGGAACTGGTGGCTGCCCGTAACCGTGACGTGGTGCTGGCATGCCGGTCCGGCAACCGTAGCGCACTCGCTGCCCATACCCTGCAACTCATGGGCTACAGGAAAGTGACATCGATGAAAACCGGCCTGCGCGGCTGGAACGATTATGAACTGGCACTGGTCGACAGGAACGGGCGGACGGTACCGGTTGAAGAAGCCGATGATTTCTTTACAACGCGGCTGCGGCCCGAGCAGATGGAACCTGACAAGATATAGCCTGGGCTTAACGAATATAAAGCCCAACACATCGCGATGTTGGGCTTCGCAAGCTCAGCCCAACCTGCAAACTGATAACATCGGAGACAGAACCAACACGCTGAGTGTCAGTTTTTACTAAATGGCCACGGAATCCACGAAAGGACACGGAAAAATGTCTTTTAAGTCAGTTATTCTTCCGTGTTTTTTCGTGGATTCCGTGGCAATAATATCTATCTTTTTCAGGTTGAAAAAGTACTAGTCGTGACATAGTGCTTGCGATCGGAACGCCGGCGGCCTGCGCGTTGCGTGATAACTCCCTCGACGGCCACCAGATCCTGCATCTCGATATCATCATGGCCTTCCTGCAATGTCCTGAGGTAATAGACACCGTCACCGTAAACCAGCTGGCGGAGGACATATTCGTCGTCGTGGCGCGCCAGCACGAAACAGCCATCCGCTATCACGCCGGACGGATCAATAACAATGATACTGCCGTCCTTGAACTCGGGCGCCATGGTGTCACCAATGACCCGCAGCGCAAACAGTTCACCGCCACAATTACTTTCCTGCATCCTGATAACCCATGATATTCAACGAATAATTATTCTAACACAGTCGTTACACTACTTTTCTTGTGCTTTTTTCCAGTTCCTGCTCAGACCTGGTAATAATCCCGGTACCAGGCCACAAAGCGGGCAAGCCCGTCCTCGATTGACGTCTGCGGCCGGAAGCCGACATCCCGTTCGAGATCGGCAATGTCGGCATAGGTCGCCGGTACATCACCTGCCTGCATGGGTAACATGTTTTTCTCGGCCTTCCTGTCGAGACAGTCTTCCAGCACTTCGATATAACGCATCAGCTCGACGGACTGATTGTTGCCAATATTGTAAATCCGGTACGGCGCCGAACTGCTGGCTGCGTCCGGTGCATCACCCGACCAGTCCGGGTTCGGTTCCGGCACCCGGTCAAGCACACGCATCACGCCTTCGACAATATCATCGACATAGGTAAAGTCACGCTGGTGTTTACCGTGGTTGTACACATCGATGGGCTTGCCGGACAGGATGTTCTGTGTGAATTTAAAATACGACATGTCCGGTCGGCCCCACGGTCCGTAGACAGTAAAGAAGCGCAGGCCGGTCGTTGGTATCCAGTAAAGATGGCTGTAGGTATGCGCCATCAGTTCATTGGCCTTCTTGCTGGCCGCATACAGGCTGACCGGATGATCGACATTGTCATGCACCGAGAACGGCATCCTGGTGTTTGATCCGTACACTGAACTGCTGGAGGCATATACCAGGTGTTCGGTACCGTGCTGCCGACAACCCTCAAGAATATTCGCAAACCCGACCAGATTGCTTTCCACATAGGCCCGTGGATTCTCGAGTGAATAACGTACACCCACCTGCCCTGCCAGATTCACTACCCGGTCTGGCCGATGCTCGCTGAACACCGCATCGATTGCAGCGCTGTCCTCAAGGCTGGCGCGCACATCGGTAAACGCCGGGTTGTCGACAAGCCTGGCCAGCCGCGCCTGTTTCAGACCGACATCGTAATAGTCATTCAGGTTATCAATACCGATAACCTGGTCGCCACGTTCCAGCAAGCGCAGGCTCAGGGTCGAGCCGATAAAGCCGGCAGTGCCGGTAACAAGTACTTTCATGTCTGGTTACCTTTAATGGAAATACTGCCTTGCTGCAGCATCCAGTCGACACATGAAGGCCGGAATTCTAGCAGATCGGGGCATGGCTGTATTTCCCGGGCTCAAGGCAGACCGGACAGGACAGGGGGACAGGGAAACCGGGTATTACGGATACTGGACCGGGATGTCAGCCAGCCCGGTGGGCATGACCAGCAGGCGGTAACCATGTTGCCATTGCATGACGTAGGTCTTCTTGGCCGTTTGCTTGCCGGTGTCATCAACTCGGTAATGCCCCAGCAACGAGCGGAATATCATGGAACGCAGCTGCTCGCGAATCGCGTCCCTGTCGAGGGACCCGGCAAGCCTGACCGCGGCTTCCAGTATCTGGCCAGCACCATAACCGTAAGCAGCATGGACTGCGGCATTGTGGCCGTATTTCTGCTTGTAGCGGAAGGAGAAGTCATAGGCCAGCGGCATCTTGCCACTGCGCATCCATGAAATCGCGCCCATGATGCCCTCTGCGTCATCGCCCAGTTGCTTCCCGAACTCTGCCTGCGCCGGCCCGACAGTCAGCGCCATGATTTTCGGCTGCAGACCGGCCTGCCGGCTGGCGCGCACCAGCGCGACTGAATCATCAAAATAGGTACCACCCAGCATCACATCCGGGCTGGTCGCCTTGATGCGTTGCGCAATCCTGCCAAAATCCGTGCTGTCTTGTGGATAGGCCTCGTCGAATACCAGCTGCATGCCATGCTCTGCCACCATTGACCGCACACCGGCCGCGACCTCCTGCGGGAATTCGCTATCGGCATAAACCAGCGCAATGCGCTGCAGGCCCTTTTCACTGGCCAGTTGCAGCGGCAATTGCATGTAATCATGTGCCGGCGCATCAATCTGGAAGATATTGCTGAAGCCCTGGTCCCAGATCGCACTGGAAGCAGCACCGGTTGCGACCATCGGGAAATTATGTTGCTCGGCTACACGACTCGCCGCCAGTGTTATATCAGACGAATACGGCCCGAGCAACAAGTCGACCTTGTCCTGCGTGATCAGCTTTTCATACAGCTCGGCACTCTTTTCCGGATCGGAGGCATCATCGTAAGAGACAATTTCCACCTTGCGGCCCAGCAAGGCTCCCCTTTCATTGACGTCATCGGCCCACATCCGGATGCCGTCAAGTTCGTCCTTGCCCAGCAGGGCATAATCGCCGGTCAATGAAATGGTAACACCGACCCTGATGGGCTCCGCAGCCTGGCTGAACTGCATAGAGAGCAACAGACAGAGTCCTGCCAGTGCAATACCGAGAATCCGACCTTGCATCAGCATCTCCTACCTCTCTATATCCAGTTGGCGTTTGGTGGTATACAGCATGCGTACCCACTCATACTCGAACGGGGAGCCGGTCTCGTAGTAGCGGAACGAGACGTTCGCACGGGTATCGATGGCTTCCAGGATCGTCCAGGTCCATTCCTGCCAGGTCTCCAGGTCCGTCGCCCAGTCGCGCACCTCGTTCCTGACATACCAGTCGACACCCAGGCCGACACCGTCACGCACCGAGGACGGCCCGAGGATTGGCAGTACCAGGTAAGGTCCACTGCCAACGCCCCAGACACCCAGGGTCTGGCCAAAGTCTTCCTCGTGATACGGGATACCCATGGGCGTCGCCCAGTCAAACAGCCCCAGGATACCGATGGTGGTATTTACCAGCAGGCGGGATGATGTATCGAGAGCCTTGTAGCCGTCACCCTGCAGAATACTGTTCATCAGGGTCGAGATCTGCCGGAAATTGACAAAGAAGTTATGCAGTCCCTGCTCGGCGAAACCCGGCAGTACGGCCTGGTAGGCACTGACTGCCGGCAGGAACACGTATTTATCGAACCGGTAATTGAACCGGTACATGGTGCGGTTGAAACCTTGCCAGGGGTCCGAACTGGTATCCGCCCGGGTAAAATCTTCCGGAACAATCCGGTCGGCCGAGAATACCGGCTCTTCTACCGTATCGCCAACCTGTACCGGCACGGTACTGCAACCGGACAGCAGCAGAAATGCAGACAGCGCAAGTGCAGTCAGACCGGAGCGGAGAAATGCGGTGTTCAATATCATGGGCTTAGCCTTGTTATTCCTTGAACACACTGATCATGTGATTGACGTTGTCGGGATAATCCATATTGCCGCAGTGTCCGCCCTTCGGATAAATCGTTGCCCGGTCACCGAACACCCGACTGAAAAAGTCGATCTCGCCCGTCGCAAGGATCAGGTCATTCCGGTTGTGCATCACCTCGATCTTGTCCGCAGTACGCAGATAGTCCTCAATCGCCGTCAGACTCATCTGCGCCACTATGTCACTACGTGACAGTGACGGCTCCCCGGTATGGTAAAAGGGGTAAAAATAGGCGTGAAAATAATCCGTAAAACCAAGCCGGTGCGCAACCGCGTTGAGATCTCCGGGCGAGGTATTTTCTGTATAGCGAATATTAGCCGGCTTGATAAAGCCAAAATCCGTCATCAGGTCCGACGTAAACGCCATGTTCGCCGAGGAGATCCGGAACGACGTACCGATCAGTGCAGCCAGTTCCTCATCCTTTGGCTGCAATACGTCATAGACCTTGTATAGAAAATCCTCACTCAGTTTGACAGTATCCTCTTTCTTGTAGACTTCCGAAAAGGCACTGACAAGTTTATTGTAGAACTTGTCGAAGTTATCCACGCCACCGGGGATGTTCTCTATCATGCGGTCCAGCAACGAGATGGAGTTGTAAAGGTTGACCGGCGGGTTGATCAACAGCGCCTTTTTGAAATTGAAGACCTGCCGTTCCTCGTCAAGCAGGGTCACGAATGCCGTATTGAGCCCGCCCAGGCTGTAACCGGTAACGTAAAAGTTGGTCACCTCGACGCGGTCTTTGAGTGTTGTCCAGATCCGTTCCATAACCCGGTACAGGTCCTCGGCATCCTTGTAGACATGGCCCGGTACCGCGGTTTTCGAGCCGGCCACGACAAAATTCATGTAAGTCGGGGACGACAGTGCAATGATATGAAAGCCGGCCTGGTAAAAGGCCTTCGCCATGATGCGGTTCTTGCCGCCATCATGCGAACCGCCGGTCCCGGCAATCAGGAAGACCAGTGGCGCCGGCCCATCCTGTAACGCATAGGAATAGCGCAGCTTGTCGTCGTAGAAAAGATAATCCGGTGTTACCCGGTCTTCGAAAATCTTGATACTGCGTTTTTTCAGCGGAATCTTGTCCGGCAGGTCGGCGCGGTATTCTTCGGGGGTACCGACAACCGTGGCGACAAAGGGATCGTCGAAGGGATAATCGTAAGCCGCTGCGGGGGAGGCTGACAGCAGGACTGCAAGGGAACAGGCAAGCAGCGTCCGGAATAATCTGATTGTTGTTTTCATCACGTCGCGTTATCTGCCCAGGATGCAAGACGGCACAGCCGCCGAAAAAAGTGCATGCATGATGGGCAAATCCCTTATTATTGTCAAACCTACAGGTTTGGTATATGTCAATTTATTCGGCATATACAGGAGAGGATGGCTTGCATGAACCAACCGGCTGCGGCCGATACTGAATGATATGGAGCTTATGGCCTGTCACGAGTGCGACACCCTGCAGCGTGTGCCGGCACTGGCGCCGGGTGGTGTGGCCCGTTGTCAGTGCTGCAACACCACCCTGCTCCGCAACCCCAAAGGCGGCCTGGACCGCTCGATCGCCCTGCATATCACCGCCCTGATGCTGCTGGTGCTGGCCAATGCCTTTCCGTTCCTGACGCTGGACATCTCCGGGCGTGAGGAAGCCACGACACTTTTTGGTGCATCCGTTGGCCTGTATCAGGCCGGCATGGGCGAACTGGCCGTGGTCGTACTGATAACCAGCATTCTCGGACCCGGCCTCATTATAACCAGCTCCCTGTATGTACTGCTGGCGATACGTTATAGAAAACCCCTGCCCGCCGTGCGCGCCATGCTGGCCTGGATCGGTCATCTGCAACCCTGGAGCATGCTGGATGTCTTCATGCTGGGTGTGCTGGTTTCATTTGTGAAACTGGCCGGCATGGCCACCATGCACATGGGCACTTCCCTGTTTGCCTTTGTATTGCTGATCTTCGTGTCCGCCGCGGCAAGCGCTTCATTCGAGCCGCCGCTGCTCTGGCAACGGCTTGGCATGCCGGCGAGGAAAGCATCATGAGGGCCAGGGATCTGGGGCTGGCCAGCTGTCACACTTGTGGCCTGCTGTTGCGGTTAGCGGCAGGCAGCCACTCCCACTGCCCGCGCTGTTCCTCCGTCGTACACCAACGGTTTCCAAACAGCATCAACATGACCTGGGCACTGCTGATCTCTGCAATGGCCATGTACCTGCCGGCAAACATCTTCCCGGTCATGGCGGTGACCTCGCTGGGCAACACCCAGTCTGACACCATCATGAGCGGTGTCATCTATTTCCTGAAACACGGTGACTGGCCACTGGCCCTGATTATCTTTGTTGCCAGTGTACTGGTGCCGCTCCTGAAGATGCTGGCCCTGACCTATCTGCTGGTATCGGTACAGCGCAAATCACCGCTACGCAAAAACCAGCGTACCAGCCTGTACCGCCTCACCGAACTGGTCGGACGCTGGTCAATGGTGGATGTCTTTGTCGTTGCCCTGCTGGTCGCACTGGTACAGGTAGGCGCACTGGCGACCATCGAACCCGGCATTGGCGCCATTGCCTTTGCAGCCGTTGTTATACTCACCATGTTTGGTGCCATGAGTTTTGATCCGCGCCTGATCTGGGACCATTAGCATTCCAAGGAGACCATGATGTCTGCCCCGAACGAGCCCATTGATACCGACAACATTCCGGATGCCGTTGTCGACCTGGAGAGCAAGGGTTTCCCGGTTGTCTGGCTGCTGCCGCTGGTGGCGGTGCTGGTCGGTGGCTGGCTGATCTACAAGACCCTCTCCGAGAAAGGCCCCGAAATCACCATACTCTTCGAAACGGCAAGCGGTATCGAGGCCGGCAAAACCCGGATCAAGTACCGGGATGTCACTGTCGGTGAAGTAAACGACATCAGCTTCTCCCATAATCTGACTGACGTACTGGTTACGGCCACCATGGAAGCCGGCGCCAGTCGCTACCTGACGGAAGAAACCCGCTTCTGGGTGGTACGCCCGCGGCTCGGTGTCGGGGAAATCAGCGGACTGGGTACGCTTGTGAGCGGTGCCTATATCGAAATGGAGCCGCATGAATCAGGCAAGCCGCAACGGGAATTCAGGGGCCTGGAGACACCCCCGGTGGTTACCGCAGACAAGGAAGGTACCAGCTATCGTTTCCGTGCCCGGAAACTCGGCTCACTCTCCGTTGGCTCCCCGATCTATTTCAAGCAGTTTAATGTTGGCGAGATCACCGATTACCAGCTGGCCGAGGACCACAGTTATGTAGACATCGGATTCTTCATCTACGCACCGCATGACCAGTTCATCCGCGAGGGAACGCGCTTCTGGAACGCCGGTGGTATCAACGTTTCCATGAGCGCGCAGGGCATCGAAGTCGAAATGGAATCACTTGCCTCGCTGCTGCAGGGTGGTATTGCCTATGAGACGCTCGAGCAGGCGGCCGGGACTCCGGTTGCGGCAGAGGGCACGGCCTTTCATCTGTATGACAACCATACCCAGAGCCTGGAGCAACCGATCACCATTACCCAAACCTTTGTCACCCGCTTCAGCGGCTCCGTCCGTGGCCTCAGCGTCGGCGCCCCGGTCGAGTTTCGAGGCATCCGGGTGGGCACGGTCAAGGCCATCGAGATCGGCAAGGATCCGAACCGGAAGGGCATCACCATTCCGGTCGTCCTCATCGATTTCGAGCCGCAGCGTATTGCCAGCTTCGTTGATATCGATGACACCAGCACCTCAGACCAAAGGCAGGAAGCGTTCGAAAGCGATATCGTGCAACGCGTTGAACACCAGATTATGAATCTGGGTCTGCGGGCACGCCTGCAGATCGGCAACCTGGTCACCGGGCAACTGTTTGTCGATCTCGATTTCTTCCCGGATGCCGACCCCGTCACGCTGGTCCAGCATGGGAAGTATCCGGAGATTCCCACGCTGCCCAATCCGCTCGAAGGCATCCTCTCCGGTATCAACAAGATCATCGACAAGCTGGAGCAGGCCAATATCGAGGAGACACTCACCAATCTGAATGAACTGATGGTCTCATCGAACAAACTGGTCAGCAGCCTGGGCCAGAATGCGCCGGCGCTGGCCGCGGAACTGCAGGCCACCATCGAGGAAGCCCATGGCACGCTGAGCTCGCTCAGGGAAATGGCTTCTACGGACGGCGAGATCGGCAATGAGCTATACAACGCACTCACGGAAATCACCGCGGCGGCACGTTCCATTCGAGTGATGTCCGAATACCTGGAACGGCATCCGGAAGCACTCATTAAAGGCAAGGGTAATTAATTCCCGGGGAATGATTATGACAGGCAGAAACCTATCAGTAATACTTGCGCTGACACTCACCCTCGCCGGCTGTATCGGTTCGCCGACACGCCTGTCAGAATTCTACCTGCTGAGCCCTGACCCGGGACAAGCGGTCGCCGCCAGGGCAACAGCAACTGCGCCACTGTCGGTCGGTCTTGGACCAGTAAGCTTGCCGGAGATCTACGACCGCCCGCAAATCGTCACCCGCACCAGTACCAACCAGGTCAATCTTGCCGAGTTTGACCGCTGGGCTGGCGACCTCAACAAGGAACTGAGCCGGACCCTGGCACAGAACCTGATGACACTTCTCAATACCGACAGCATCGCGCTGTATCCCTGGCCCGGACGTTACAAACCCGACTTCCAGGTCAGTATCCGGTTCTTCCGACTCGATGGTGAACTCAACAATGCCGCCAGTCTCGAGGGTGTCTGGCGCTTGCTGGACGGCAGCAAGGGGTGTGAACTGGCCGCAGACCGCTTTCAGCTGCAGGAACAAACCAGCGGCCCGGGGTACCCGGAACTGGTGGATGCCATCAGTCGCGGTATTGCGCAGCTAAGCCAGGAAATCGCAGAACAGGTTGCCGCCGCCAGGCCGGGCTGTGAGTGACAAGGCTGCAGGCACCCTACCCGTCCAGAACCTGCACGAGAGACTTAATGGCCATGGAATCCATGGAAGGACACGGAAATATTTCTGTCATTACAAATTAGCGTAGGAGCGGCTTTAGCCGCGATAAGGCATTCGATATTCCGCCGCTGTGTAATCGCGAATGAATTCGCTCCTGCAGCCTGATGCTATTTATCCGGAAACTGCCTGAACATTTCGATTATCGCATACTCCAGCCGTTTACGCGCCGTGCCAGGCTCTTGCTGCTTTCTGATTTCCGCCCCGGCGACACCGACCCAGACCGGAACGCGCGTCGCGCCATCGATAAGCACAACAAGCAGTGCGCCTTTCGGTACATTCTGCAATGTCGGCAATGCTCTATCCGGATCTTCCCGCCATACAGGGTCGACCATATCGATCCCGGCCACGAAGAAAACCTGCAGATCCGGATCCGTACCGGCCAGTGTCATACCCCGTTTACCAAGCTCCCGGTCAACCTGCTTTTTTACCACACTGTCCGCGTCGAAGTCCGGTGGTTCCCACTGGCCGAATGGATCATTAACAATCTGTGCACTTTCCAGCCAGGTATAGGTTTTATAGTTACTGAAGTCCGTACCGGGACGGGTCTTGCCGACGACCTCGATATCCGTGGTGTCCACGGTAGCACAAGCCATCACCAGTACAGCCACGAACAGCACTACACATGACCTGCAGAACCTTGTTATATGTTCTATCATCGGGGTTCTATCACCGGTCTAGTCCTTTTCCTCTGGCACATCATCGGGCAACGTAAATGGTGAGGTTGCCGTCAATGGACCCAGCCAGATCGCCCCGCCACCGACACGACCAATATTCGCCTTGTGATAGATATAGTCGTACAGTTCATCGGCATCCGTGGCCGGCACGATCACATCCACCAGCCTGACCATGACAGGTTCGGGCAAGTCGCCGTACTTCGTCTTCGCATCTGCCAGCACGGCCAGTCCCAGGCAACCGACACTCTTTGCCCGGGTAATCTGTTTTTCATGCAGCAGCGCGCGCAGCAACGTTTTGTCACCGCCATCGTCGGGCAGGACGCAGCTGATGAGCTTGCAGTTTTCACGCGGTATCGACGGGTCGGGAATTTTTGGCTGCTTCATGAGGCCTGCCCTGCATCCATGTCCAGCCGCGCCCGCATGCTTTCCGGTATATAGGTGGAGACCTTCTCCAGCGGGGTAATATAGATAAACCCCCGCCCCGGCACATCCAGGCCACCTGCCCGGTACAGGGTGTCATACACCAGATCTCGCGTCTCGGAGGAAACCAGAATACTGATGATGTCCCTCCCCGCCTCGACGGCAACCCCCCACACCCCGAGACGTTCCCGTAAACCGATACCTCTTGCCGTATGGCTGATTGCCCCGGCATTGGCGCCGATATCCCGCGCCGCCTTGAGTATTGCCCCGATGTGCCCCGGCTGTACGACACAGGTCAGCAGGGACACATCGGTCAGGTAGGTAATCTCTCGATCGCTCATAGTATGGCCTGTGCCTCCTGTCTGGACGGAACCGGCGTTTCATCAAGCGCCGCTTGAGTCTGTTTTTTCGCCTTGTGGTGTGCCCACAGGCCGGTGATCATGACTGTTATGATGGGACCAATTGAAGCCATGCAGAGTATGCCGAATCCCTCGACCGCATGGGTGGCATTGCCGAAGCCCAGCCCCATGGCCAGCACCAGCGGCACGGTGATCGGCCCGGTAGTCACACCGGCACTGTCCCAGGCCACGTTCACGAATTCTTCGCTGGAAAAAAACGTCAGTACCAGCGCCAGCAGGTAACCGGGCAGGATCAGCCACACCAGTGGCAGAGCAAAGATCAGCTTGGCCAGCCCAATGGCAATACCAATACCAACACCCAGCGAGACAGCGTTGATCAGGGTCTTCTTCCTGAACACGCCGTTAGTCAGTTTCTCCGTGGTAATGCCCAGCGCATTCAAGGCCGGCTCGGCCAGGGTCGCGCCATAGCCCAGCGCCCAGGCAAATGCCAGCGCCAGGGTCAAGCCTACCACGTAGACATAGATCGGCGATTGCGGCATGCCAGTGACTTCCATAAAGGCTGTCGGTACCAGGCTGCCGGCATTGGCGCCAAGTTTCGACAGGCCGTAGGTCAGGCCAAGATTGAAGATGCACATACCGATGATGGTCAGGGCAATACCGTAGAAAATTTCACCCTGGTTCTCAAGCTTCTCCCGCAACACCAGCTTGAGCACGAGGAACAGGAACAGCACCAGCGGCAGAATGGCGCGCACGCCAAGCACGATCTCGGCACCGGGGCTGCGCTCGTACCAGGGGACTTCCACGGCATGCGCCGCGGCGGCCGCCTGTTTGGCCGCCTCGATGATTTCTGCCGGCGTGACGGCGTACGAGACATACAGGGAAAGTAACAACACACCGATGATCGGGAATAGCGATGCCAGGGTCACAATGCCAAACCCGGACAGTCCCGAATCGCCCTTGCCGGCGGCAGCCGCAATGCCGATACCCAGTGACAGCACCAGCGGCACAGTCACCGGCCCGGTAGTCACCGCACCGCAATCCCAGGCAAGCCCGAGCACTTTCTGCAGTTCCGGATCAAAGGCGCCATACACGGTCAGCGCCAGCACGGGAAACAGGGAAAGATAGATCAGGGGTTTCAGACTCCAGCCATACAGGAACCGCAAGGTACCGATAACCGCGGCGAGACCAACACTGGCGCCGACCACCAGCACCAGCTGATCCGACCAGAAGTTCAGAATGGCATACAGGTAGGGTGCCCGCTCCACCGATATATTCTGGCCCGCCGCCTTGAGCGCACCAATCGCCGGTTCCGCGAAGGTCACGCCAATGCCGAGCAGCAAGGTAATAAACAGCACCAGCGGCAAGGCGGATTTACGCGGCAACTGACTGCCGATGATGGTCCCGAACGGCATCAGGCCCAGCTTCAGCCCCTCCATGAAAAACATCAGGCCGACGATGACGGCAAACAGGCCACCGGTGATAATCCAGGAGTCCTCTACCATCTGCCGCAGAAACAGGATCTGGAACAGTGCCAGATACAGCGCCAGCGGCACAACCGCCCTGATCTGTTCCATGAAACGTACCGAGATATACGGCTGTAACAGCCGCACGACTTCGGTGGCATTCAGCTTGATTCGTGGCGGCGGGACGGGAATAACATTGCCCTGCGCATCCCACTTCAACTCGGGGTTGAAGGCATTAAGACTGAGTTCGTTACTGCCGGCAGTCAGTTCGCGTTGAAAATCACCAAAACGTCGGTATTTATCGGTCATGGTTGTTTTTTCCGATTATTCAAGAATCCTCACACCCGGCCTGTGACTGCAGCACCGTACACGACAGATGACACACAGGCCAGACACCTTGATGGTTTTGTGGTAGGAGCGACTTCAGTCGCGATGGGTTGTATATATTTCAGTCATTTATCGCGAATGAATTCGCTCCTACGGCTACTGTTTGTAATTATGTGAGACAGCAATAATATGAAGGTATGTACCTCAGACTAAGTTCTTTGTACAGGCTCAGCAGGCTGTCCCGGGGCATGCGCAGCACCTGCCAGGTCGACCCGTGAAGTCGGGGGCGCCAGCTTGATGCCTGCCTCGCCAAAACAACGCATGCTCTCCAGGTTTACCTGCTCGTCGAATGCCAGTGCTATCCAGCGAAGCGGCGGATGATACCAGTAGTTAATCGCGATATTCAGCGTGTCCGGGTTGAATTCGTCGAAGAACACCCGCGGTGGCAATCCCGGCCGCATGCCTTCATGATCGGCAAGAATGTCCTTGATGATAGCAACGGCCTGCTCGATCATTTCCAGCAGCCTGTTGTAGGCCAGCCGGATATTGGTCTGTCGCCGGATGAAATTACGCCGGCCAATGTTCTCGATATCGAGATTGGCCATTTTCTCGTTCGGGATCGCTGCCAGGGAACCGTTCAGCATACGTATCTTGGTCGAGCGCAGGCCGATCTGCTCGACGAAACCGTCATGCCCCTGCACCACGATACGCTGGCCCGGCGTGTAGGGCTGGTTCATAATGAAAATCTCCATTTTCAGTTCCTGGCTCGGTGAATGCCAGTAACGGTCACGGTAGATACGCCAGACTTTATCGACTTCGGCGAGAAAACCGGTCAGCGTCGCCCGTGGACTCGAGGTATCGACGGGCTCCAGCGGGTAACGCTCGGCGGCATTGACGGGCTGTAACGCCAGCATCAGCAGGGCAGATAGCAATGCCATCACCACATACGCATTAACCCGTGAGCCGTCTGTCCTCATACGCCCCCCCTTATGCAACGCGCTTACCTGCCGGCAGGATACGATATCTTCCATCAAAACAGGAAATGAAGAAAAAAGGCGGCCCGATGGCCGCCTTTTTCAGGACTACGTGCAAGCAACCGGATCAGAA
>JBDLJX010000022.1:0-33465 GCA_039714155.1 Pseudomonadota bacterium
CGTGGTCACCCTGGCAAATTTTCCGCGGCAGGAACTGCTTGCCAGAACAGTGTTTTCAGGGTTTTAACCCGCACTTCTCACCGCGGGGCGAGATGATCGCGCAGAGATTTGGATTCACAGCACATTTTCTGAAGAAGCGGAATACGGGCTGTATTTCCGACTGAAGAAAATGTGCTGTGGATTCAAAGATCAAGCGAGGGCTCGTCATCGTGGTGAGAAATGCGGGTTAACCCTTTTCGTTATCCAGCGCCTTTTCTGTGATCGTGTCGTAGAGATGCACTACATACGAACAAAATGCCTGCCAATCCGGATGTCGGTCTATTAATTGTTTGCTCTGCTGGGCATCGTGCATAACTATGTCCAGAAATGCAATATCCTCATCGCTCAGCAGCTCGCCATTATCCGTCTTTTCCTTGAGTTCCAGTAGCCTGGGAAGTCGCTGTTTTTCGAATCTCTCGATAAGCGCCAGAATAACGCCATCTTCATTCGATGGTTTAGTCATATTCTCCTCCTTCCGGACCGTTACCTGTTTGTATGTTATGGGCAACTGATACCGGAAAGCATAGCATTAATATACAATTATATAAGGTCTTTACGAGGCTGTTTACACCGGCTCGACCTGCAACTTCACCACAGCCCGGTCGGTTGCCTCGGTTACTGTAAACCGGAACCCGGATTCCTCAATGGACTCTCCTTCACCGGGAATATGGCGCAGCCGGGCCATCATCAGGCCACCAATGGTATGTGATTCCACGGCCGGCAGACTGGTGCCAAGCAACTCGTTGACTTCAGAAATGGGCAGGCGTGCGTCCATCAGATAAGTCTCTTCATCCAGCATTTCGAAAATGCGTTTGCGCCGGGGCAGATACTCCTCGAAGTCGTAGCCGACATCGATTTCACCAACGACTTCCTCGAGGATATCCTCCATGGTGATCATACCGACAGCGGAACCGAATTCATCCACCACAATGGCCATGTGATCGTCCCGGTTACGCAAGACGGGCAGTAACTGGTCGATAGTCTGGTAGGGTGCCACATAGTGAGCGGGCTTGATGAGTTCCTCCAGCGGGCGATCTGGCAATTCCGGGTCCATCAGGTCCCAGGTCGTCAGCGTCACAACGCCGACAATATTGCTGATATTCCTGCTATACACCGGCAGCCGGTTGTAGCCGCGCCGGCGCACCAGGGTAATGGCACTGCGGGTATCGCGGTTGCGATTGATTGCCGTCATCTCGGCAACCGGGATCATGGCCTCGCCAACCGAGGTCTCCGCAAAGCGGATCACGCGCTTGATGCGTACGCGGTCAAATACATCCACGTTGGCTCCGCGCTCGGCCATGTCCACCACCATGCGCATCTGTTCCCGGGTAATAAATACATTCTGCTCGGTCTTGCCGCCGCCCAGGAGGCGTGCACACAGACGCGCGACACGTGAAAACACAAACACGACAGGATAGAACAAGATGGAAAATAGCCGCAAGGGATACACGATCACCGGTGCGATCTCGTTGGATTTCTGCTGAAACACACTCTTCGGCACAACCTCGCCCAGCACCAGGAACAGCGGGGTAAACAACAGCACTGCGTACAAGTCACCCAACTGGCCAAACGAGTGGATCATCAGCAGGGTCCCGAGGGTCGTCAGGATAATGGTCGCGATATTGGTCCCGACCAGCGTGGTACCCAGCAGTACATCCGGTGTCTGGAACAGCCTGAGCACCAGCTTTGCCCCCCGGTGTCCCTGATTCGCCTTGTGGTGCATCTTGAGCTTGTCCGAGTTGACCAGAGCGATTTCCGAACCCGAGAAAAACCCCTTCAGCAGAAGGAGCAACACCATCACCAGCAATATAATCAGAAAATCCATAACCGCTTCTCCAGATCTCAGTGAGCGACCTTCCGCCCAGGGGTGCTGTCTGCATCCACCACCCCGACAGGTCCGGGATGTGCGTCATCATTGACCGACTGACGGGTATCAGTGATGTTTTCATCGCCACCCGACTCAGCCGGTTTGTCGTTATGCAGTTCATCATCCGGCTGCCACTGCACTGCATCTGCCTCTTCACCCCGGGTACCGCGGCTCACCCGCGCGCGCGCAATCCGGTGTTCATCCATCTCCAGGACGGTAATGCTGATATCTTCGATGCTGATGCTGTCACCAACCCGGGGCAGCCGGTCCAGGTGCCGGAAGGCGACGCCGCCGATGGTCGTCATGCGTGGATCCTCGATTCCGAAATTACTCAGGTTGTTGAAATCAGTCAGCTTCATGTCACCATCCACCTGGTAGGAATTCTCGTCACGCTCTTGATACAACTCCTGCCCCTCGACATCACCGGAAATCTGGCCAAATATGAAGGTCAGCACATCTTTCATGGTCACAAACCCCTCGACCCCGCCAAACTCGTTGAGGACTGCCGCGGCGCGGGCATTATTGGCCGTAAAGAAGTCAAACATCTCATCGACTTTCTTGGTAAGGGGAACCACCACCGGTAAATGCATGATGTCATCCAGCCCCAGCGTCGTCAGGTCGGTGTCATCGAGCACCAGCCGCAGGATATCCTCGGCATGGACAAAGCCCACCAGGTTGTCACGGTGCTCCCGGAATACCGGAACCCGCGGGTGACGAAAGCTGCGAAACCGCTCGACCATTTCCGGCACCGTCATCTCGGCATTCAGAAATGCCGTGCGCGTCCGCGGGGTCATGATCTCGACGACTTCCGTATCCCCCGCCTCCAGCAGGTTGTAAATCAGGGCGCGCTCGGTTGCATTGAGTTCCCCTTCCCTGGCGACCTCCTCCACCAGGGTGCGGAATTCGTCCAGCTGCAGGATATTTTCGGCGGCTTTTTCCTCGCCGACAATCAGGGTGGTAATGCGGTCGGCAATGCTGCGAATTACCCAGACCAGTGGTGCAACCAGTCTGACCCACAGACTCATGGGGGTTGCCACCACCCCGGTGCTGACACGCACCGGGTTTGAGACCGAGATGGTCTTCGGAGTTACCTCGCCGAACAGCAGCAGCAGGGGGACCATGACCAGGATGCTGATCCAGCCGGCACGTTCGACGCCATACAGGGTCACCAGTATCCCCGTCATATTGGCAGCCGCAGCAATGTTGACCAGTTCATTGCCACACAGAATGGAAATAATCAGCCGCCGCGGCTGATCCAGCAAGGCATGCAGGGTCTCGGTATGGCGGTTACGTTCCCGGCGGAGCTTCTGCAGGTCCAGCCGGGACAGGGAGAACAACGCGGTTTCCGATCCGGAAAAAAATGCAGAGCCACACAGCAATAATACCTGGATACCCAGGCGGATAATCATGTCCGGTTCTGCCAGGCGTGCGGTATCGAAGACAAAAAATGCCTTCGTTGCCGCCCAGTACAATCCCGGTTCCTGTATCAGACCATCCATTATTGCCCACCTCCGGGGAATCCAGGTAGAGACCGCCACCACCATAACGGCATGAATACGCCGGGTGATCCGGCTCGCTACAAGGTGATAAACCTGTATCCAATCCCGGTTTTATCCACGGGCCGGGGCTACCGGCCCGTGAACTGCCTCCTAATATGTAATACAACCTGATACACTCTAAGGTAACCCTAACGAAAGAGTTTCACAATGCAAAAGACCGCCGAAACCACGCCAGGACATGGCTCAACCCTCAAGCTGCCGAAGAACCGCAGTTCGGCCGGCGAAAAACCAGCCACCGCTTCCTCCCCCCCCAAAAAAGCCCCGGCGGAGGCGGCAAAAACAAAACAGCTGCAGATAACCGACCTGGATGACCCCAGGCTGTACCTTAACCGGGAACTGACCTGGCTGGAATTCAACCGCCATGTGCTGCATATGGCAGCGGACGATGCCACCCCCCTGCTTGAACGCGTCAAGTTTCTCGCTATCGTCAGCAGTAATCTTGATGAATTCTTAATGAAACGTATCGGTGGCCTGAAACAACAGATCGCCGCCGGTATCCGCATCCCTTCCGTTGATGGCCGGACACCACTGGAACAACTCAGGGAATGCCAGGTCGTTGTGCGCGATACCCACCGGGAGCAAAACCGGATTTACCGGCAACTGCATGAGTTGCTGGAAGCCCGGGGAATACGGCTTAGCCGCTATGCCGAACTAAAACAGGAAGAGCAGAAACTGCTGCGGGACAAATTTATCGCCAACATCTTCCCGCTGCTGACGCCCCTGGCCATGGATCCCGGCCACCCATTCCCCTTTATCTCCAATCTCGCCCTGAATCTGCTGGTTTCACTGCGCTACCCGGGCGGCAGCACCTCCCACTATGCACGTGTCAAGGTGCCCATGGTGAAGGGAATTGCGCCACGGTTTCTGCGTGCCGATGACAGCAACACCTATGTGAAGATTGAGGACGTTGTCAGCAATAATCTGGATCTGTTGTTTCCGGGTATGGAAATCACCTCCTGTGAACTTTTCCGGGTTACCCGCAATGCAAATGTTGAAATCGAGGAAGAGGAGGCGGATGACCTGCTGGCAATGATCGAAACCGAGCTGCGCGACCGGCATTTTGCACCCATTGTCCGCCTCCAGATCGAAAAGGGAATGGACCCGACCCACCGCGGTATGCTGGCCGCCGAACTGGATCTTGATGAGGAGGCCGATGTATTCGAGGTTGAATCGATGATGGCCATGCGCGATCTGTTCGCGATTGCCGGTCTGGATTTCCCCGAGCTGCTTGACCCACCTCATAAGCCGGTTGAGCATACCCGGCTGGCCTACGATTCCCGCAATATCTTTCACATCATCCGGGAACGCGGCGCCTTGTTGCTGCAACATCCCTATGAATCCTTCAGTACCAGTGTGGAACGCTTCCTGCGCACCGCCAGCGAAGATCCCAAGGTGCTTGCCATCAAGATGACGCTGTATCGCACCTCGGAAGACAGCGCCATTGTCGACTCACTCGTCAATGCCGCGCGCAACGGCAAGCAGGTCGCCGTACTGGTTGAACTCAAGGCGCGTTTCGACGAGGCCGCGAATATACGCTGGGCACGACGCATGGAACAGGCCGGTATCCACGTCACCTATGGTGTCGTCGGACTAAAGACACACAGCAAGGTCATCCTCGTGGTACGCAAGGATTACAATGGCCTGCGCCGCTATGCCCATATCGGCACCGGCAACTACCACGCCGGTACCGCACGCCTGTATTGCGATCTCGGCATGCTGACCTTCGATGATGCCATCGCCCAGGACCTGACCGAGCTGTTCAATTACCTGACCGGTTATTCACCACCGCCGAGGTATCGCAAGATACTGACCTCCCCGTACACCCTGAAACAGGCACTGCTTGACAAGATCGATCGCGAGATCAAGCACCATTCGGCGGAATCACCCGGGCTGATACAGTTCAAGATGAATGCCCTGGAAGATGTGGATATTACCAGGGCCCTGTATCGCGCTGCCCGGGCGGGTGTCAAGGTAGACCTCATCGTCCGGGACACCTGCCGCCTGCGACCGGGCCTTCCCGGCCTCACCGAAAATACCCAGGTCATCGGTGTCATCGGGCGCTTCCTGGAACATGCAAGGATCTATTACTTTCAGAACAGTGGCGAGGAAGAATATTTCATCGGCTCCGCCGACCTCATGAAACGGAACCTGGAAAGCCGAGTGGAAGTCGTGACGCCCGTCGAGGACCCGAAACTGCGGCAGGAACTGCGCCTGATCATCGATGTACAACTGTCCAGCCGCAAGCATGTCTGGGAGATGCAAGCGGACGGCAGCTACATCGAGCGCAAGGATACCACCGGCAAAAAATCACTCAGTTCACAGGAGACCTTCATCGAACTGGCACAGAAACGCATGGCTGCCGCATCGAAACACCAGCAAGCCAGGTTACGCAAGAAGCTGCTGAACCATTTTCACAAGCGCCTGAAGAATAAAGAGTGAGTTTCCGGACGGGGCAGTACCGAAAACACCGGCAGCAGACCCGATCACCGCATGGAGTCAGAACATGACAGCGAAGAAAACAAACAAGCCAATCCTCGTTCCTGTTGATTTTTCGCCCTATTCGGAAGCCGCACTGCTTTGCGCGGCCGAACTGGCGGAAACGCTGGGCAACAAGCTCGTTGTCTTGCACGTCGTCCACGACCCGGGCGAGGCTCCCGGGTACTATTCCGTCAAGGGAAGAAACAAGCAACTGCGACGCATGGAAGACGTTGCTGCCGAGATGCTGGAGGAATTCATCCGGGAATTACGCAAAAAATATCCCCGGGAGCCAGCTCTTGCGCAGGCCACGACCATGCTGGTTATCGGGTTGCCGGTTAACCGGATTCTGGAGTCGGCGGAAAAAATCCATGCGCGCATGATCGTCATGGGCAGCCAGGGACGGACCGGGCTCGCGCATGCCATGCTGGGTTCCAAGGCGGAACAGGTCGTGCGTCTGGCCCCTGTGCCGGTCATGATCGTCAAGGACGGGGAAGAACAAAAGTCCTGAAATAGCAGAAGTAGCCGGGGGGGGAATAACAATGTATCGCAGCTTCCGACTTGCAGGTCTGGACAAATCAGTACCTCACTTGCTGTTACCGGCACTTGCCGCGATGGCCGTCCTTGCAGTCACGCCGGCATTCGCCGCAGCCGGCACGGGGGGTGACATCGACTGGTGGAACATGGGCATGAAACTGCTTGGCGGTCTTGCCCTGTTCCTGTTCGGTATGGAGCAAATGGCGGATGCGCTCAAGGCAGTTGCCGGTGAGCGCATGAAAATCATCCTGGCAAAACTCACCACCAACCGCTTCATGGGGGCAGCAACCGGGGCATTCGTCACCGCTATTATCCAGTCCTCGTCGGTCACCACGGTGCTGGTGGTGGGTTTTATCACCGCCGGCCTGATGTCCATGGCGCAATCGATCGGCGTCATCATGGGGGCCAATATCGGCACCACCATCACGGCCCAGATCGTCGCCTTCAAGGTAACAAAATATGCCTTGCTGATGGTCGCGGGTGGCTTCGGTATGTTGTTCTTTTCCAAACAGGAAAAGATCAAGCAATATGGCGGGATGCTGATGGGGCTCGGGCTGGTGTTCTTCGGCATGAGCGTCATGAGCGATGCCATGAGCCCGTTGCGCAGCTACCAGCCGTTTCTCGACCTGATGACCCGCATGGAAAACCCGTTCATCGGTATCCTGGTGGCCGCCGGCTTTACCGGACTGATCCAGTCGTCCTCGGCCACCACCGGTATCGTCATCGTCATGGCCACACAGGGTTTTATTACTCTGGAGGCCGGTATCGCGCTGGCCTTCGGCGCGAATGTCGGTACCTGCATTACGGCTATGCTCGCCGCGATCGGCAAACCCCGGGAGGCAATTCGCGCCGCTGTCGTGCATGTCCTGTTCAATGTCTTCGGTGTATTGCTATGGCTTGGACTGATACCTTACCTGGCGGAATTTGTGGCCTGGTTTTCACCCGCGCATCCGGAGTTATCAGGCACCGACCGTTTGGCCGCAGAGGCGCCACGGCAGATCGCCAATGCCCATACCGTCTTCAATATCGCGAATACGATTATTTTTATCGGCTTCACCAGCCAGTTTGCCCGCCTGGTGGAGAAACTGGTGCCGGATAAACCGGTTAAAGAGCTGATAATCGCCCAGCCGAAATACCTCGACGAGGAACTGCTCGAGACACCCTCACTGGCACTCAACCGGGTACGCCTGGAGATCGGTCATATGGGTGAACGTCTCAGCGAGATGCTGGAACGAATCCTGCCGGCCGTTGTCTCCGGCCAGCTGCAAACGCTCAAAGACATCGCCAAAATCGATGATGAAGTGGATATCCTGCATGGACATACCATCACCTACCTGGGTGATATCAGTAAAAAGCAGCTGACCGGGGAACAAACCCGGGAACTGGTCGGACTCATGGCTGCGGTTAATGACCTGGAAAATATCGGCGACATCATCGAGACAGATCTCGTCCACCTGGGGAAAGAGCGCCTTGAAAAGGGTATCTCCATCAGCGAGGAAACCCGTGACGTACTGACCAGGCTGCATGAGGTTATAGCGGACGCCACGTCCACGGCCATCACCGCTGCCAGGGATAATGACCAGCATGCCGCCCAGGATGTGATCGGTTTAAAGTCGGATATCAATCTGCTGATGGATTCCGCCGCGACACACCAGGCCATGCGGCTGGTGGTGGATGAGCCTGACCGTCTGCCTGCCTATACCCTGGAAGTGGATATTATCGAGAAACTGAAGCGTATCTACTACTTCGCCAAGCGTATTGCCAAGGCGGTCGTGCCCGAAGAAGTAGCCGAGAATGCCGCATAAAATCTAGTGCTTGGCCCCGAGGAAACCGCCACACACATCATATTCGGCTGGGATCCGCTCTGGGTGTCCTCGATCCTGTTTGTGGCCACCTATGCCGTCATTGTCTCGGAAAAGGTCAACCGGGCAATCGTTTCACTGCTGGGTGCCGGCCTGATGATCATGCTCGGGATCCTCAACCAGGAAACGGCCATCAGCGGCATCGATTTCAATACCCTCGGCCTGCTGACCGGAATGATGGTTATCGTAGCCATCACCAGACGCAGCGGTGTCTTCCAGTTCATTGCCGTGTGGTCCGCCAAAAAAGTACAGGCCAGCCCCTGGGGGATACTGGTCATGCTGACGCTGGTGACGGCCGTTTTCTCCGCCCTGCTCGACAATGTCACCACCGTCCTGCTGGTGGCACCGGTTACCCTGCTCATCTGTCACGAGCTGGACCTCAGCCCCTACCCGTTTCTGTTTGCCGAGATTTTTGCCTCGAATATCGGCGGGGCCGCAACCCTGATCGGTGATCCGCCCAACATCATGATCGGCTCGGCAGTGGGCCTGAATTTCAATGATTTCATCCTTAACCTTGCCCCCATCATGCCAGTGATCCTGCTGGTGACACTGGGCGTCATCTATGCCGTCTGGGGACGCAAGCTGCAGGCAACGGACAGTGCCCGCCAGCGGATTATGCAATTCAGGGAACGGGAGGCGATCACGGATACACGTCTGTTAAAACAGTCACTGTTCGTGCTGCTCCTGGTCATCGGCGGGTTTATCATGGCCCATCCGTTACACCTGGAACCGGCAACCATCGCCATGTTCGGTGCGGCGTTCCTGCTGCTGCTATCGAACCTGAAGAACAATACCGAAGAGCAGTCGAAAAACGTCCATCACACCTTTGGCGAGGTCGAATGGGTGACGATCTTTTTCTTCATTGGCCTGTTTATTGCGGTAAAGGGCATTGAAGAGGCCGGGATGCTTGACATACTCGCCGACAAGGCGCTCAAGCTGACCGGTGGTGACATGACCCTGACGGCCATGACCATCCTCTGGATATCGGCCATCGCCTCTGCCCTCGTGGATAATATCCCCTTCGTCGCCACCATGATTCCGCTGATCAAGTCGATGGCGCCAACCTTTGGCGGCGCCGGCAATCTTGAACCGTTGTGGTGGTCGCTGGCGCTGGGCGCCTGTCTGGGCGGCAATGGTTCACTGATCGGCGCCAGCGCCAACCTGATCGTCGCCGGCTTTGCAGAACGTTCAGGACACCGTATCCGTTTTCTGCCGTTCATGGCGGCCGCCTTCCCCCTGATGATACTCAGTATCCTTATTGCCAGCGCCTATATTTACCTGCGCTACCTGTAGACAGCCTTATGAAACTGAAACAAATACTTATCCCTACCAAGGTCGCCACTCAAGGCATGACGGTACGCGAGGTCTTTACGGAGTGCGGCAGGGCCAATATACCGGCACTGCCGTTCTGCACCCGATCAGGTCGCATTGCAGGCCGGATCACGCTGAAAAACATCCTGAAGATCTCCTGCCTGCCCGACTACATGGTCGAGTCTGCCAGGATCCTGGGCGAAGAGATGTCCTGTATGGAAGATGTCGAGTCCAAGGCAAGACGGTTGCTCGACACCCCCATAGACCCCTATGTGCAGGAACCGGCCCTGTCATTAAGTTCCGACGCCCCCGTCATCAAGGCCCTGGCCCTCATGGAGCAGAACGACACCAGCTATCTGTTTTTGGTGGATAACGGGCAGTACCAGGGGGCTGTCACGATCCAGTGCCTTGCCAGGATGCTTAGCCGGCTCGACCAGAAGGCTAACCCGCATTTCTCACCACGATGACGAGCCCTCGCTTGATCTTTGAATCCACAGCACATTTTCTTCAGTCGGAAATACAGTCCGTATTCCGCTCCTTCAGAAAATGCACTGTGAATCCAAATCTCTGCGCGATCATCTCGCCCCGCGGTGAGAAGTGCGGGCTAAGCGTTAAAATTCGGGAAACTCAGATGCCCCCGGCAGGCAGGGTGGAAATCTTCGGCGCATAGGGTATTTTTTCAGAAATCACCGATCCACCTGCGACAGGACAGGAAACGGGTATCTCGATGACGCCTTCACGGACAAACCCGGACGGTTTACCCAGTTCGTCATAACGCACACAGGTTTCTCCATCAAACAGGAAATCACCGATATAGCGGTGTGATATCCTGTGTTTGAGGTTGTCCGCATAGTGCAGTCCGAGAAAATGACTGACAAGCCCCCGTACCACACCGGCATGAACGACGATGAGAACAGTCTGTTGTGGCTGTGTCTTTGCCAGGGATGAAAGATAGCTGACGCTGCGCTGTTGCATCTGGCGGAAACTCTCGCCCCCCGGATAGACAAAATCCGGGTCCTTCTTGTGTCGCGGGTAGTGTTCGGCCACCCACTTCTTTTTCTTTTTGTACAGTTTCCCGTAGTTGACCTCATTCAGTGCCGGAGTGTCGTGAATGATATGGATACCAAGGAGCCGGGCATGAAACATCGCGGTCCGCCGGGACCGTTCCAGATCACTTGAGTAGACGGCATCGAAGCGTATCCCGTTTTCCCGCAACCGGGCGCCGACAAACTCGACATCGGCCCTCCAGCCCTTGTCACGTGGTGAATCCCCCCAACCCAGAATCTGCTCAGATGCATTAATTAGTGTTTTATAGTGCCTGGTTATGATCACGCGCATAGCTAGAAAGATAACAAGTTATAACGATATTGTAAAAACCTTCTGAACAATATCAGTTAAGTTCATAATATTGAGCACTGCAAGCCGTACAGCCACAAGATCATGTACTTACCTGGAATATCTTTTCTGACCCGGCTCCAGGCCCTGCTCCCGGTCACAGGCATTGCCTCCCGTCACTGGCCCCGGCGCCTGCTCTGTTTCAGGAATTCCCGGACAGGCAGGGCTGTCATGCCACCGATGACCCCCGCGAGCTAACGATTGTGCGAATCATTGCTTTTGCATTGACCAGTTGACGGACCCTTTTCCATAACCTGTCAGGTGAATGTTCGTAGATATCACATAATGTGTCGGCTGATATCCACAGCAGTTCTCTTCGCTTCGAGAATCTTGTGCCAGCATCCAGTTCCCATTCCCTGTTCAACTCCGTCACATCCCGGTATTCGAATTCGATAAAGAAGGTTTTCCAGTCCCTGGGCTTGCCTTTGCTTCCCTTATCCCTTGAACACCACCAGTCCGGATGGCTTCGCAAGGTTCTGTCGAACAACGATTCCAGCAACGGAGTCTGGGTCTGAATACGCTCCCGCGTCAACTCGGCGGCACGGATATCTCCGGAGAAATACATGGTTTCCGTTTCTTCTATGAATTCGCGTATGGCCGTTTGCCTGTGGCTCTCCCCCTGCTCTCCGCCACCGCCAAAATCCACCAGGTGGCCCGCCCTCCTGCCGCTGAATGTCTTGTGAAACAGGAACAGAACCTGCCCGTCTTTCACACAAAAAGGAATGACACCGGCACCCGTATACATTATGTTTTCTGGAGAGCTGTGTTCTGAAATAAAACAACCGGATTCCGCGTTTCCGCAGTAGATTAACCTGTTCCCGGACAGCCTCATAGCGCCAGATCGGCAATTTTTGGAAAGGTACTACGCGACCTGCACAGGAATGGCGTGACGCGTGTCCCTGATGTGATTGTTCTCATCAAGGTAGATCAATGTTGGCTCGAATGCCGCAGCTTCCTGTTGTGACAACACGGCATAGGTGCAGATGATGACCCGGTCACCGGGACTGGCCTTGTGTGCAGCAGCACCGTTGACCGAGATGATGCCGCTGTTGTCTCCGGCGCGAATGGCATAGGTGGTAAAACGCTCGCCATTGTCCAGGTTATAGATCTGGATCTGTTCATACTCACGGATATTGGCCGCGTTCAGCAATGCCCCATCGATGGCACAGGACCCCTCGTACTCGAGTTCGGCGTGTGTCACCCGGGCGTGGTGCAACTTGGATTTCAACAGCGTAATTTGCATAGTCGTAGCGATTGCCAATAATCAGGCCGTGATTATCCTGACTTGGCGGTCAGACTTCAACAAGCAAACATAATATTTGCATGAGATTATATCGCTAACTGATTGATATCGATAGATTGTCGATCAGGCGTGCCTGGCCAAGCCAGGCGGCGACCAGCAGTCGCAGCTCGCTGTCACCGGGGCCCGCCTCGGCCAGGTCAGAGGCGCGTCGCAAACTGGCATAGTCCGGCCGGAAGCCGGCCTGTTGCAGCGTGGACATGGCGGCCTGCTCGATGGCACGGTAATCCGTCGCGCCAGCCTCGATGTCAGACTTGATGCCGCACAGCAGCTGGTACAACTGCGCCGCAGTTGCCCGTTCCGCCGGCGTCAGGTAACGGTTGCGTGAACTCATGGCAAGGCCATCGTCTTCACGCACGGTTGCAACACCTACAATGACAACCGGCATGCACAGCGCTTGTGTCATGCGCCGGATCACAACCAGTTGCTGGTAATCCTTCTCACCGAAGACAGCGATATCCGGCTGTACCAGGTTAAAGAGTTTGGCCACGACCGTCGCCACCCCGGTGAAATGGCCAGGGCGGAATTTTCCACAGAGTATCTTGCCAAGTTCCGGCACCTCGACATACGGGGCATTGGCGAGGTCTTCCGGGTACATCGTTTCGACTTCCGGGACAAACAGCAGATCGGCATCAACATCCATCAATGCACGACTGTCATCCTCCAGTGTCCGTGGATAGGCCGCGTAATCCTCCTCCGGGCCAAACTGCATCGGGTTGACGAAAATACTCACGACCACGCGGTCGGCGATCGCCTGCGCATGCCGCACCAGTTGCAGGTGACCGGCATGCAGGTTACCCATGGTCGGGACAAGGGCAATACGTTGCGCTTGCTGGCGCCAGTGCCGGCTAACGGCATGCAGCTCATCGGCGCTGGTAACGGTCTGCATGACGGCAATCAGAAACAGTGTTCCACTGCCGGATAGCTGCCATCCCTGACAGCCGTGATATAGGCCGAGATAGCATCCGGTACATTGCCGTTGTCCGGCAGGAAATTGCGCACAAATCTTGGCAGCTTGCCGGGCGTAATACCGAGCATGTCGTACAGCACCAGTACCTGGCCATCACAGCCGGGACCGGCACCGATACCAATGGTCGGCATACTGACCCGGCCGGTAACCTGTGTTGCAAGGTCCGCCGGTATGCATTCCATCACCAGCAACGTGGCGCCAGCCTGCTCCAGGCTCCCGGCATCGGCCAGCAGCGTCCTGGCGCCGGCCTCGTCCCGGCCCTGTACACGGTAACCGCCGAGTTCCACAATCGATTGTGGCAGCAGCCCGATGTGGCCACAGACCGGAATACCGTGATTGACCAGATGCTGTACGGTCTCCGCCATCGCCTGGCCACCTTCCAGCTTGACCATGTCCGCGCCGCCTTCGGCCACCAGCCGCGCGGCATTAGCAAGCGCCTGCCTGGGGTTGGCGTAGCTCAAGTACGGCATATCCACGACCCGCAGGGAATACCGGCCGACACGCGCAACATTGGCGGCATGGTAAAGCATGTCGCTCATGGTGACCGGCACGGTGGTCTCGTGACCCTTGATCACCATGCCAAGCGAGTCGCCAATGATAAACACGTCAATGCCGGCAGCTTCCAGCAGCCGGGTAAAACTGGCGTCATAACAGGTCAGGCTGGCGATCTTCTCGCCCTGCGCCTTCATCTGCTGCAGGGTTTCGATCGTGACGGGTGAGTGTGTCGATTGGTCTGCCATAAAATACCGTTAACCCTCCAGACAACAGCTGCGTTCAGATCACTGCCGAAATCGGGTTGAAATACTGCCGGCCACTGCGTATTACATAAATCTGTTCCAGCAGTGCCTGGTAGTCGCGCTCATTATCCACCAGGTCGATGTGGGCGGCGTTGACGATCAGCAGCGGCGCAGCCTCGTAGTAGTGAAACATGCGCGTGTAGGCCTCGGACAGACGTCGCAGGTACGTGACGTCGATCTTGCGTTCGTACTTGATGCCGCGCCTGGCGATGCGTTTCAGCAGCACATCTTCCGGTGCCTGCAGGTAGATCACCAGATCCGGCTCCGGGGCATCCACGGTCACATGCTCATAGACCTGTTCATAGAGCTTCAGTTCCTCGGCATCGAGAGTAAGCTCGGCAAACAGCCGGTCCTTCTGCATCAGGAAATCCGCCACCCGCACCGGCTGGAACATATCGGCCTGGCGCATGGCCTGCATCTGGCGGGCACGCTGAAACAGGAAGAACAGCTGGGCCGGCAAGGCACCGGCACGCGGGTCCTGGTAGAAACGTTCGAGAAACGGGTTTTCCTCGGCGCTCTCCAGTAGCAGATCTGACTCAAAACTCTCTGCCAACCGCCTGGCGAGACTGGTTTTACCGACGCCGATTGGTCCTTCAACGACGATGTAGCCGGGTTGCTCCCTGCCCATACTCAGACAACCAGTTTTTTCACGGAGTGATTCTCGCAACTGGCTATCAGGGTGCTCAACATGCCGTGACCCGGGAGATTCATGTTACCGGCAATCTCGGCCAGCGGGATGATGACAAAGTCGCGTTCGTGCATCCCCGGGTGCGGTAGTGTCAGCTCATCCGTGCGGATTTTCCTCTTGCCATACAGCAGCAGATCGAGATCGATCAGGCGCGGCCCCCATTTATCATCGGAACGTTCCCGGCCCATGCGGTCCTCGATCTTCTGCAGGGCACGCAGCAGTTCTTCCGCTGACAGCAGTGTGTCGATCGCGGCAACGGCATTGACATAATCAGGCTGATCGGCGGGACCCATGGGCTTGCTGCCATACAGACCCGACTGTGCCACCAGCACGGAATCCGGAATGCTATCCAGCTCCTCCAGTGCCTCTTTCACCTGCCTGACCGGATCATCGAGATTACTGCCAATGCCTATATAGGCCATGAGTTTCATACTGTCTCCTTTCCTGACTGGCGTCGTGGCCGGCGGCGACGGTGTTTGCGCGGCCGTGTTCTGGTCACTTCCTTTTCCCGCTGCTGCGGGTGCAGTTCCTGGAAATCGGTCCACCACTGCCCCAGCTCCGTGTCGACTTCACCGGCATCGCCGCGCAGCAGCAGGAAGTCATAGGCCGCCCGGAAACGCGGGTGGCCCAGCACGCGCAGACTGCGTTTACCGCCCTTCAGCTCCAGACGTAACTGTAACATCCAGATTTCCCGCATCGGCAGTGAAAAGCGTCGCGGTATGGTTATGACCTTCGCCTGCTCGGCAATAATCTGTGAACTGGCATGCTGCATGGCCTGTGCCGGGTGCTGTCCTCCGGCCTCGAGCTTGCGCGCACGTTCACGCACCGGTTGCCACAGGAACAGCGCAAACAGGAACGCCGGCGTCACCGGCTTGTCCTGCTGTATGCGGATGTCGGTATTTTCCATACCGCGGTTGATCAATGTCAGCGGAAAATGTTCCTCTTCATGGGTCAGCGCCTGTTCCGTCAACGGGAACAGCTGGCCGAACAGCTGGTAATGCCGCAAGGCCTCGAAGGTTGCCAGCGCACAGCCGCCCATGAACAGTTTCAGCATCTCGTCAAACAGACGTGCCGGCGGAATATCGCCCAGCAATGGCGCCAGTTCCATAACAGGCGCCTCACTGTCCTTGTGAATCCGGAAACCCAGCTTGGTGGCAAAACGTACCGCCCGTAACATTCGCACCGGGTCTTCGCGGTAACGCTGTTCCGGATCGCCAATCAGACGCAGCATACCGGCATTCAGGTCATCCATGCCACCAACGTAGTCGATGACGGAGAAATCACTGATGTTGTAGTACAGGGCATTGACGGTGAAATCGCGGCGGAAGGCATCTTCCTCGATGCTGCCGTAGACGTTGTCACGTACGATGCGGCCCTCATCATCAATGTGCTGCTCGCTGTTGTCTTTGGCGCCGGACTCCTGCAGCGCACGGAATGTGGCAACCTCGATAACCTCGCGGCCAAACATGATATGGGCGAGCCGAAAGCGGCGACCGATCAGGCGGCAGTTGCGAAACAGCTGGCGAACTTCATCGGGATGGGCGTCGGTGCCGATATCGAAATCCTTGGGCTCGCGTCCCAGCAACAGATCACGCACCCCGCCACCCACCAGGTGACCCTGATAACCCGCATCCTTCAGACGATACAGCACCTTCAGGGCGCTGGGACTGATATTGGCCCTGGAGATCGGGTGCTGAGACCGGTCGAAGACGGTGGGTTCGCTGGTGTTTTTGATACTTCCTGTACTGCTCACAGGGCTTTGCTTGTGGATGGATAAGTTGGGCGTATAATACCACCGCTGCCTGATCTGTGTTCGCAATAAACCTGCAGATGCTCCCTTCGTCTAGTGGTTAGGACACTGGCCTCTCACGCCGGTAACAGGGGTTCGAGTCCCCTAGGGAGCGCCATATATTTCAAATACTTACTTTATCCCGCCCATGCCGTACGGAACATTGAAATAATAACGCGGTTTCACCGTGTGATTTTTGCAGTCAATGCAGCCGCCCCTGCCCCCGCTTTCCCTGCATGATCCGTTCATGCTCCCGCCGCTCCCACTGTGCCAGCAGTTCCCAAAACACTTGTAGTTCCTAGCGGGTCATTCGCTTGATGAAGTCCATGCGGTAAGTCTGACAGGTGCCTGGGTGGGTGTCTGTCAGAACTATCTGATTGCTGCATAAGAAATCTCTAAAACGACGCTTTGCGGTCATTACAGATTACTATTTTTATTATTTGATTCACTGATAGAAAAGCTGATTTGATAAGTCCTGTTTATGTGAGCGTTTGGTGATTAGGTGATAAATATCTGTGGCTGATATACTCCGCCCAACAGCCAAGAATGAAAATAAGGTTCTGGCTGTAATAACCAATAATTAGACTTGCGGAGGAATCATCATGAAGAAATCACATCTATTGGGTACGGTGTGCGCCTTTACACTTAATCGTACTGGCAAATACAGCACATGCGGCAATAGTAAACCCGATTTTAAACCTCAACATTGGCGGTACTCTGTATGACGTCACTTTCCACGTCGGTGGTGAATCATTCAACGACTTATGGGATGCCGACGACGACGGTGTTTTTGGTGGTGGGGCCTCGGTGTTTTCCGCAGCTCCCACATTTTGGGGGGACGAAGCCGGGGCCATCCAGGCCGCGCAGGCTATTATTGCGGAATTAGGCACTATCGACACGACTACGACTCTCTTCGATTCGTTCACTGTGCCGTTTTTTGCGGCAGGCGATCAGCCGATCACGCCTGGATTTGATTCCATCCTGGGCAGGTTTGATTCAGACTTCACTGCAGCTGTTGACGTTGAGAATGACACGAGCATAAACGACACAGGAAACGTACCAGAGGCACCGTTTGCGTCGTTCCAGCGGGTCGTTGTCCCCGTGCCGGCAGCCGTCTGGCTCTTTGGTTCCGGCCTGATGGGTCTGGTCGGAATAGCCAGAAAAAAGAAAGCGGCTTAATTTTCACCAATCTCTGACTGACGGCGGCCTTCGGGTCGCCGTTTTCATTGCATAAGAAAACCCCGCCACTGGGCGGGCAACATCAGTATAGCCGCCCAATCCTCTCCGCCTCTCGCTGCTCATCTTTCGCTTGAATTATGGCTATGCGCTGCTGAATAGGGATTTTCCCTATATACAAGCAATCCTCGATCTGATAGTAATCTTGACAACCAAGAAAAATGCGGGGTACAAAATGGGGAGGCACAAAAAAGATCGTCGTGTATCTGCAACCGCACCACCATTTCCACTTTTAACCGTGGCTGGCCCGATCATGGAAGATCGGCGGAAACAACGAGACCATCGTCGGAATAGTATCAAGGGCATGTATCTGGACGCCACCGGAGCGCCGAATAGAATGGATGACCTGGAATTTACTAGTCTTTACTTGATCTTGGCTGTTATTATTTTTGTCGACATCACGGTCTTGTTGCTAATCAACTTGTGATTAAGAAACCCCCGCCACTGTGGGCAGGCAACATCAGTGCAGCCACTCCTGCTCCCACTTCTCCTGCATGATCCGTTCATGATCCCGGCGCTCCCAGGCTGTCAGCAGCTCCCAAAATGCCTGTAGTTCTTCGGGTGTCATTCGCTTGAGGTAGCCCATGCGGTGAGTCTGGCATGGGTGGTGGGTGTCTGTAGGATAAATCTGATTCTGTTGTAGGAATTGACCAACATCAACTCTATTTAGCCCGTTACGGCGTAGCATTCAGGTGACCAGCCAGCAATAAGTAATTACGGGGAGCTCAGTGAAAAGTCTCATCATTGCTACGTTCTGTATCGTCATTGCAATGCCAGCATTAGCAGATGATTGGCGTGAATACTGTAGCGTAATGGGGACAGTTGCAGAAACAGTAATGGGTGGTCGACAAGCAGGTGTTCCCATGGAGATAGTAATGCAGGAGATCGGCAAGAGTAATTTTGGATTTTTAGAAGACCTCGTTATTGCTGCCTACGAACAACCGAGATTAGCAACCGAACAAATGCAGCAAAGAAGCATAGAGAAATTTCATTACGTAATATATCTACAATGCGCCAAGGCATTAAGAAACAAATAATCAATATTGAATGCTTCATATGAAAAACCCCGCCACAGTGGGCGGAGCTATTGCTCAGGATGCCTATTCACTCAAAAGCTGTTCTATCGCATCCAGTTCCTTGATGATGGTTGCCAAGGCAGATTCCATAGTGTCAGAGCAAACCTCGGGTAATTGCTGATCCAGCTTTTCAAAATAGACCTGCATCAGGTCTGCGGTGGCACGGGCACGATCTGTACAGAGCATCACTTGGCTGACTGTACTCAACACGCTTCCCTGTGCCATGACTGCACCCCCTCTCTGTAAAGCGCAGTCTCCAGGACATCCAGCGAGTCATTCACCTGGTCCACGATACGGCAGGCAACACGGGAAGCGTTTTTCAGGTTCGTGAAGTGGTCAGTGTCCTCCGGGCTGTCAATGAGCTTCAGGATTGCGATAGCCTCAAATAACAGTGCCCGGTTATTGCCAAGGGTTCTCTTGATGGCTTTGGTTTTCATGGTGTCAATCTCCTGTGAAGCCGGGAGGCTGACATATACGCGGAATGCGGTATAGTTTGGATGGTCACTGGTCGAGCCTCCCGAGGCCTGGTTAGTGAAAGTCTGGCCGGGGTGTTTCCGCACCCCGGTCGGGCGCTTAAATCTACGCCCATCCTGGCAGACTGTCAAAAGCTCAGGCTCTCGCCTTGGCAGCTATATAAGAAATTTCTAAAGGACCGGGATCGGTCCAATGCAGACGATCATCATTTTGTAATCAACATGTAATCATTTTGTAATAAAAAAAGCGTATATGTGAATTTGTCTGGATAGGGAAACGACCTACTCGGGCGCACGCTGTGCAGCACAACTAACCGGACATAGGGCAAGTGTCATGACTCAAAAATCTTTCAACTTCACCTGGAAGTCGCTGATGCTTCTATCAGCAATACTTTCCCTCGCCTTGGTAATCTTCCTTGAAGTGACTGCATAAAAGGAATGACCCCAGCAGGCCCAGCCGGTTAATCAGGGACACGCGGCCAATCCCACTGCGCCAGCAGCCCCCAAAATGCCTGTAGTTGTTCGGGTGTCATTCGTTTGATGAGATGCTCAGATTGCCAATTGATTACCAGAGGAGAATTGTGATCGAGGTCACTAAATTAACAAGCACGAATGACGATTATGGATACTCGTAAACCCTGGCCTGGAGGATATGCCTCATGAGAATCAAATACCTCGCTGATGATTCCAATTCCATCAGTTCCCGCAGGCAGGTACACCACTGAACGTGCCAGGATGCCCTCATATGTCTGAAATCTTGCCAGCGTAAGCCCTCAATGCCAGCACGTGCCAAAGTACATTTTCATGCTGGGGCAGGTTAAAGCAGGTGACGGCAAATGCCGGCTGTGCTCACAGTTTCTCGAGAAACTCCCCGGGCATATCGTTAGCCAGTTCAAGAGCACCATCCGCACCGGCATAGAGCGGGTCGCTGATGCAGGTAAAGGTGCATGGTTCGAACTGCTTGGTAGATTCGGTGAGGTAGGTGTCCAGACCACTGATTTGGCTGCCACCACCGGCAACGATAATATTGTTCCGTACATTCTCCTGGAATTCCGGGTCAAAACCGGCAATGAGGCCTATGGTAGTCTCGACAATGGCTGGCATGGGGCTTTCACAGGCCTTGCGCATTTCCTCGGTGATATCGAACTCGGTGAAGATGCCGTCCACAGGGGCTTCGATCTTGACCCGTCGCTTTGAAGCGCCCACGAAGCCGTGCTTTTCTTTCATTCTCCTTACCATGTTGAGCGAGAAGTCCGCCTCCGGATGTTTTTCCGATAGCATTTTGAGGAGCTGCTTGTCCACATAGTCGCCGGCCATAAGTAGGCTGCGCTGGTCCTCTTCCAGCGGAACCGTCCCGTGCATGATGCAGAAATCCACGGTTCCCGCGCCAATATCGATAATCATGCTGTTGTCCAGCGCACCCAACCCGTATGCCACGGAGAAGGGTTCGGAGACCACCATAAGTTTCTTGGCATGGTTGGCGATGGCGTTCTTGATGGCGATCTTGTTGACTTTCAGTGCCTCTGCCGGGACACCTACAGCAACACAGACTTCCCTGTCAGCATCGACATCGGCCATTCCAATCAGGTGACCGATCAGTTCTTCAACCGCGGCCCCGTCCTGCTCAGTGC
Organism: Pseudomonadota bacterium; assembly: GCA_039714155.1. Classification (GTDB taxonomy): domain Bacteria; phylum Pseudomonadota; class Gammaproteobacteria; order UBA9214; family UBA9214; genus SZUA-186. Next base: position 21,006 of record JBDLJX010000022.1, read on the forward strand.
CTTCCTTGAGAACACCGTTCTGGAGTGGCCGGGAGAGATTCAGCGCAAGTCGGTGTTCCAATGCCTCGCTGCCAAACAACACGCGTTTGCCAAACATCTTTTTGGCGACAAAATCCTTGGGCCAGCCGACGTAGCTTTCCACCCATTTCCGGTTGCCATTGCTTGCAGATACAACCGACCTGGAGGTGCCCAGGTCAATCCCAATGTACAGCATGTCATCTTTCTTGCTTGGCGACATATTCTGCTCTACCTCCAATGATTGATCTTCGGTTCCCACGATGCTCAAGGTACTCCACTATTCCGGTTTTGAGGAAGGCCGCAACACTATCGCGATAGCGTGGTTTGCTCAAGCGGGTTTCCTCGGCAATATTGCTGATACAGGATATCTCTACCAGCACACTCGGTACTTCGACGCCCAACAGTACCATATACGGTCCCGTCTTGGTGCCGGCATCAATCAGTTCGTTGTTGTGGCTTCTCAGGCCACTATAGAGCCGCCTGTGAATGGCATTGGCGAGATCTCTTGATTCCTCGGTTTTCAAGGTGTCGCCGATCTTCGCGATGATCTCGCGGAAATCACCCATGGCGAAGTCGGAATCATGGTTCTCTTTCTGCGCCAGTTCCAGAGACCGCTTGTCCGTGTGTGGACCAAAGTAATAGGTCTCGACATAGTTCAGATCGGCTGCCTCTTCCGGCAATGAGTTGATATGAATCGAAATAAACAGGTCTGCCCTGATGTCCTTCGCAAAGGCTACCCGCTCTTTGAGGTAAACCTTTTTATCTTCCTCGCGGGTCAGGATGACACGGTAGTTGCCGGTTTTCTCCAGCTTATCCTGCAGTTTCTTCGCGATATCCAGGGCGACATCCTTTTCCATGAGGCCCTGGCGACCTGTTGCGCCCGGATCGATGCCGCCATGTCCCGGGTCAATGACGATGGTGCGAACCTTGAGACTGAACAGCTCTGCCATGGGCACTCCGAGTCCGGCGATCATGTCTTCGTAATGTACAAGTGAATTCTCATCGTCCACCGAAACATGGAATGGATCGAGATCACTGGACACATTGTCTCCCTCATGGGACGACGCCCAAAAAAGCGGGTTGTTAAGGTATTGCTGGAACTGCCTGTCATCCATCTGCATGGCAACAGGTCCGCTAGAGTCAACCTTAATCAGGCGGAAGTTGATACCTGTCAGGGCAGTAATTCCAAGCAGGACTATCAGAATGGTCATGCTCCGGGAGGCCGTCCTGTGCTCCGTCTCCATTGCCCGGGGTTGCCTCTTGCCAAGACCGGTGCGCTGTATTCCTGCATTGTCCTCATAGACGCTGCGTAGCACCTGTTTTTTGATTTTCGACTGTCGACTCATCGGCCTGTGTGACGATCAGGATTATCACACCGGGAACAAGGAGTCGTGTTGCGGAAATCGGTCATTGTTTCCAGTAGTGGCAATTGGTATATCTCGGAAATATTCGCATTCCAATATCGGCCTATTCAAGCTTATCGGCATCTAAGCGCAAGTCTGCAAGTGGGATTACACGCCAGTGTAATGCCTACCGTCCGCTTATTACACAGCGCGTTGCATCCCGGTGATTCCGTTCGATCCCCCAATGGCTCGCCGCCAGCAAGCAGGTAACGACTTAACGGCACTTTACTGTCATCGGGCTGTCACCCAGTCCCGGTTTGAGGTGGTGGGGAATTGTATTTATGTTACTGAATAATATTGTAATATTATCGTTATTCGGGTCGGATGTGACCGACAGCTATTGCCCGTGTGAGTCTCTGGTGTGGGCGATTTCGACGGGTGGGCAGCGCTGGTACGTCGGTTTACAGTTATCGCTAGCACCGACCACCTGTTGGGAACGGCGAGTACTGCTGCATAGTTGCCCTTCGCTATTCGTTTGTGTAGGGCAGGAGTTGGCCGTTCCCGGACCTTCCCGGCATAAGAAAACCCCGCCACAGGGGCGGGGCTTTAATACTCAGTGTTTCGATGCCAGATACTCATCCAGCAGGTTAAGCGCATCCTCCGACCTGATCTCATCACTGCCTACCGTGCCGAGTATTTCAGGGCAATCTGTAGCGGCGCTTTTAACCCTTCATCTACGTATTACTACTCATAGCATTCCCTCAAAAATGTCCTACGCTTAATCGTCTGCGCTGTACAAGCACCACTAACCGATTAGGGATAATAGCCACGTTTGCTGCTGATCCCTTCCGGCTAGCATTATTAACCGGCCATAGGGACAAGTATCATGACTGAAAAAACTTTTAACTTCACCAGGCAGTTGCTGATGTTTCTAGCAGCTGCACTTTCCTTCGCGCTGGTAATCTTCCTTGAAGTGACTGCATAAAAGGAATAACCCCCAGCAGGCCCAGCCGGTTAATCAGGGACACGTGGCCAATCCCACTGCGCCAGTAGTTCCCACCAGGCCTGTAGCTCCTCGGGGGTCATTCGCTTGACGAAGTCCATGCGGTCAGCATGACAGGTGCCTGGATGGCGCGTCTGTCAGGGAAGGCTGATTGTTATATATAAGAAATCACTAAAAGACCGGAACTGCCCCAAACAAGACATTGATCAATAATAAACTCATCATTCAACAAGCCATATTTGTCAGGAAATCAAGAATGCTGTTGGGATTGCTTACATAAATAGCAGTATGTCATTTGAGTTGCTCACAGCTATCAGACTGAATACTAATGTAGGTTTTCTGACGGCATAAATATTGCAGCAATTAAATTGCAATAATTAGGGCCACCAAGAGCCGCAGTACTGAAAACAATACTAAAACGGAATTACGGAGAAATCCTCATGAAGCAATCACGCCTGCCGTTTAATTTCCTTCAATCTTTGAGAGGGGGCTTAACAATGAAAAAGATGAGATCTCCAGCCAGACTCCTGGCCCTGTTGGGAGCAGGCTTCCTGAGCCTCTGGTCAGTTTCCAGTTACGGGGTGGCCATCACCGAGACAACGGATTTCGGTGACGTTTTCTCGCCATCCGTGTTCGCACTGGACCTGGGTTTGAACACGGTCAGCGGTGCGGTTACGACCAGTTCCTCCAACGGGAATGAAGACGGAGACTTTTTGCGGTTCACACTTCCCGGCGGGACGGAAATAATCTCGCAGACGGTGATCGCAGCGTCGTTCCCCACTCTCGCCGACCCGGTATTCGGTGTGAACCAGTGTCAGTTTGTAGGAGGTGCTGGTTGTGGATTTACAACGGATGTCATGCCGTCAACAGTCCTGCCCGTACTGGTTACGACCGGCGGTACCGCTCCGGGCATTCCAATTGACGGTCTGGGCATCCTTGGGGGTTCTTCTTTCTCTTTTAATTGCGGAGAGACTACAGGCTGCGGCTACACCGTCGAAATACTGATAGGTGCATCGGTGATACCAACACCTGCCGCCTTCTGGCTGTTCGGCTCCGGCCTGCTGGGACTGATCGGGATATCCAGAAGAAAGAAAGCGGCCTAATTTTCATCAATCTTTGAGAGGGACTTAACAATGAAAAAACTGATTTCTGCAACCTCGCTTACAGGATTCCTGACCCTGTTGTCCAGCACTGCTCATGCAGGTGCAGCAGTGATCGTGCCCGAAATCGACGGTGGCATGGCTGCTATCGCCATCGGCCTGACTTTAGGCGTCGTGGCACTGGTGCGGGAGCATCGCCGGAAAAAGTAATCACCTTTGTGTAGCCCGCATTTCAAAGCAGGTGACATCCATTACAATAATTAATATCAACAGCGGCGGCCTTCGGGTCGCCGTTTTTTGTGCATAAGAAAACCCCGCCACAGTGGGCGGGCAACATCAATGCAGCCGGTCCTGCACCCGCTTCTCCTGCATAACCCGTTCATGCTCCCGCCGCTCCCAGGCTGCCAGGATTTCCCATAGGGTTCCCGGCGGGGGGCCAGTTTCTTGCGCTTGGTGGCAGTGTCTATAGAATTGTCTTTAGCCATGCTGATACCTCAACGATCAGGGTGGTCAGGGGGGCGGGTGTTACTGCACCCGCGTACCCCGGTTATAGCCCGTACGGAACATGTACGGAACATTGGCGAATATACACCCCTGGGCAGCCATGCACGTAAGTAGATGTGTTTTAAGTGATTTCAAAGAGTTAGTTGACATGGGTAGACCGCAAAAGACGCTAAAAGTGGCCTCTCACGCCGGTAACAGGGGTTCGAGTCCCCCAGGGAGCGCCATTCAATGAAATACGCATGAACCATACCAGGGACAAACCGGAATATGTGCCCGCCGGGCTGTTTACTCGCCTGGTGGCGATGTTCTATGACACGCTGCTGTTGCTGTCGGTGCTGCTGTTGGTCACGGCGCTCGCCATGCTGATTACCAGGGGCACGCTGAGCTACCATAACCCGTTTTTCCGGACCGGCCTGTTTCTGAGCTGGTTCGGCTTCTACGCCTGGTTCTGGATGCACGGTGGCCAGACCCTTGGCATGCGAGCCTGGCGCTTGCGGGTACAGCGCGTCGATGGCGGCCCGATCAGTATCTGGCAGGCACTGCTGCGTTTCCTGGTCGCCATACCCTCGCTGGCCATATTCGGGCTGGGGTTTTTCTGGCTGCTGGTCGATCGTGACAAAATGACCTGGTATGACCGGTTTTCCGAATCGGTCGTGGTCCGGCTGCCGAAAAAATAATCGCTGCGGGCTAGAGGCGCCGCACCATGCGATAGCCGATGATCAGGACAACCAGTCCGGGGGTAAAACTGGCAATTAGCGGGTTCAACTCGTAGACCTGCCCCATCTGTCCGGCCATGCGGTTCAGCAGGTAGAAGCCAAAACCGACGAGGATACCGACAAAGACCCGCTGTCCGGTACCCGATGAGCGCAGTGAACCAAACACCATCGGCACCGAGATAAACAACATCAGCAATGTCGACAGCGGCATCACAAAACGGCTCCAGAAGGCGAATTGGTACTGCGCCGTATCGAGACCGTTTTCTTCCAGGTAGGCGATAAACTGGAGAATATCCTTTACCGATATGTTTTCCGGCTCGAGCATGACGATGTCAAGCAACTCCGGCAACAACAGGGACGGAAAGGCCATGCTGTCCTGGTGGTTTACGCTGACCGTTCCCTCTCCGAACAGGGTCTGGTGAACATCCAGTAATTCCCAGTAATCACCACGGTAGATTGCCCTCGCGGCAACCGTTGCAACCTCCAGTTTCCCCGCATCACTGAAGCTGTGGGCAGTCACATTTGACAATTCCTGTTTATCGACAATCCGTTCGACATAGATATAGCGCCCTTCGTCGCGCACCCAGATGCCGTCACGGCCGAGAAAACTGATGTCTTTGTCAAGCGATACTGCGCGTATGCGCTGGCTATACTCCTCGGCAACCGGCGCCAGGGTCTCGCCGATGGCCACCACCAGCACCAGCATCAACAGGCCGGCCTGTAATACCGACATGACAATGCGCCAGACCGACAAGCCACCGGCACGCATTGCCACCAGCTCGCTGTTGACTGCCAGCGCACCCATACCGGTGAGGCCGCCGATCAGGGCCGCCGCAGGAAACAGTTCGTACAGGGCGCCCGGGATACCCAGTACGACATATTGCAGCATCTTGCCAACGCTGTAGCTGCCCTCGCCAACACTGTCGAGCTCCTTGATCAGGGTGAAGAACATGTCCAGTCCAAGGATCAGAATGAGTGCAATACCGGTGCCTGATGCCACGGCGATGGCAATATAACGATCGAGAATCTTCATCGCCTCAGTCTCAACAGGCGCGACAGGCGATTTCGGTTCAACAGCAACAGTGCCAGCGCCAATGGCAACAGGTGCACCCACCAGAGGCCGATTTGCGGCGGAATATCGCCCTGCTCCACCCACGCCCGTGCCGTGCCCAGCAGGTTGTAGTAGGTCAGGAAGACCAGCACCGAGACCACCGTACCGCTGTGCTTGCCCTGGCGCGGAGACACCGAGCCAAGCGGCACCGACAGCACCAGCAGCACCATCACCGAGATCGGCACTGACAGGCGCCATTGCAGTTCGGCGATGTAGGCCGTGCGTGGTGAACCCATCAGCTTGTCCGTCGGCACATTATATCCCCGTGACAGGAAGCCGGTCTTTTTATCCACCTCGATGCGCACACCCTGCTCGTGGAAATTCATTACCCGGTAGTCTGCCTTGCCCGGGGTGCCCTCGTAGTGCGTACCATCGACAAAAACGATGTAGTCATCACCGGTTTCCGGGTCGGTCATACGATAGGCACTGTCGGCCACCACCACCTGTGGCGGTGTTTCCTTCGCCGGCTTGCCCTTGACGTAGACAAACAGGTTTTCCATGCGCTTCCTGTCATCCGAAAGCCGCTCGGAATAGAACGTCATGCGGCCGCCGCGGATGGAATTAAAACGCCCGGCCATCAACAATGACACATCGGCGGACTGCTTCGCCTGTTTCTCGACCGTGTCACCGTAGGCGGACACGCTTGGACTGATCGAGAGCGCGGCCCAGCCCAGCAGCAGGGCCACCACCAGCCCCATAGCCAGCAATGGCTGGTAGATCCTCGCCGGTCCGACGCCACAGGCGCCCAGCACCGTCATTTCGTTATCACGGTACATCCGGCCGAGACCGATCACGACACCAAGCGCCAGCGAGAACGGCATGATATAAACCAGGAACCAGAAGGTCTTGACGGCCAGCAGGGTCAGGATGACATCGCCGGGCAATTCGCCGGCAGCGGCCTTTGCCAGGTAGCGCACCAGCCGGTTACTGATCAGTACAAACCACAGGACCAGCGTTATGGCGAGCCAGCCATGAACGACTTCCCTGAGCAGATAACGGTCAAGTACACGCAGCATGAGACGCTTATGCGGGTGGCATGAAAATCATACCGGGTTACAGTACACTCACTGGCCTGATAAAGATTCGAATGCGGCTACCGTACCACAAGAACCGCGATCCGCAATGACTGCAATCCGACCGAACAGGAGTTCTGCATGAATTTCACCGTCAAGAGCGAAAAACCCGCCGCAGTAAAGGCTGGCTGTGTGGTCCTCGGCGTATTTGAAAAACGCAAACTCTCCGCGGCTGCCAGTCAGTTCGACAAGACCTCGCGCGGCCTGCTGACCAGCCTCATGAAAGACGGTGAAATGGACGGCAAGTGCGGTCAGACGTTACTGGTCCACTACCCGCGCGGCGCACAGTGTAAACGGGTGCTGCTGGTCGGCTGCGGCAAGCAACGCGATTTCTCCGACAAGCGCTACCGCGATGCCGTGGCCAGTGCCGCCCGGGTTGTCAACCGTTCGGGGGCCTCGGACGCGGTCAGCTACCTGGCCGAACTCGATATCAAGGGCCGTGATCTCTACTGGAAAGTGCGGCAGCTGGTGGAAGTCAGCGTGGCCGCCCTGTTCCGGTCAGACGAGCTGAAGAGCAAGAAGGACCAGACCCCGCGACAGCTGCGGCGAATTGCCATCAATACCGACGCTGCCGACACCGCGTACCGGGCCATCAACCATGGCAACGCGATTGCGGCGGGCGTGGCACTGGCACGCACCCTCGGCAACCTGCCGGGTAATATCTGCACACCTGTCTACCTGGCAAGCCAGGCACGTAAACTCGGCAAGACACACAGGCAACTGAAAGTCAGTGTGCTTGATGAGGCCGCCATGAAAAAGCTGGGTATGGGTTCGCTGCTGTCCGTATCACGTGGCAGCCGTGAACCGGCCAGGCTGATCAGCCTTGAATACAGCGGTGGCAACCAGGGCGACAAGCCGGTGGTGCTGGTCGGCAAGGGCGTCACCTTCGATTCCGGTGGCATATCCATCAAGCCGGCCGGCGCCATGGACGAGATGAAATTCGATATGTGCGGCGCGGCCAGCGTACTTGGCACCCTGCGTGCCTGTGTGGAGATGGAACTGCCACTGAACGTGGTTGGTGTAATCCCGACCACCGAGAACCTGCCGGATGGCAACGCCAGCAAGCCCGGCGATATCGTCACCAGCATGTCCGGCCAGACCATCGAGGTACTGAATACCGACGCCGAGGGACGGCTGATCCTGTGTGATGCACTCAGTTACAGTGAAAAATTCGATCCCGAGGTGGTCGTTGACATCGCCACACTGACCGGCGCCTGTGTCATTGCACTGGGATCGCATGCTGCCGGCTTGTTAAGCAATGACGATGCACTGGCCGGAGAACTGCTGGCCGCCGGCACCTATGCCGCTGACCGCGCCTGGCATCTGCCACTGTGGGAGGACTACCAGTCGCAACTCGACAGCAACTTTGCCGACATGGCCAATGTCGGTGGTCGCGAGGCCGGCACCATTACCGCCGCCTGCTTCCTGTCGCGCTTTACCGGGGATTATCGCTGGGCCCACATCGACATCGCCGGCGTTGCCTGGAAACAGGGCAAGGAAAAAGGCGCCACCGGCCGGCCGGTATCCCTGCTGACCCAGTTCCTGCTGGATCGTTGCAACGGCTGAGCCTGCCCACACCGATGACCCGCGTCGATTTCTATCTGCTGCAGAACGACAACCGCAACACCTGCCCGCTGTTTGCCTGCCGTCTGACAGAAAAGGCCGTCAAACAGGGCCACCACGTGTTTATCAACACCGACTCGGATAGGCAGCTCCGGCAAATGGATGACCTGCTGTGGTCGTTTCGGGGCGGCAGTTTCCTGCCACACGCCATCTACGCAGACCAGGCGGACACCATTGAACCGGTCCTGCTGGGGCATGCTGCCGAACCGGGGGCCTGTAACGATGTACTGATCAACCTGTCGACGGAGGTACCCGCCTGGTTTGGCCGTTTTGACCGGGTCGTCGAGCTGATTGACGGCGATGCAACCCGCCGTGCCGCCGCGCGGCAGCGCTACGCCTTTTACAAGGACCGTGGCTATACCCTCAACACACACGAGATCGAAACATGACCGTACACCGTGAAGTGGTCCTTGATGAAGACGGCGTACCGATTCTGACCGATGCCGTGACGGCCGATGTCGAGCCTGACACGTTTGCGGATAATCTGCTCGCTGCCATGTCCATGGAGGATATCGTCCAGACCGTGGTTGGCAGCCGTTCATTCCGGCAGCAACTTGACCAGGTCTCGACCGAGCTGACCCGTCAGCTGCGCGAACAGCTGGTACAGCTGTTACGACCTGCCATCGAACAGGCGATAACCGACGCCATGGATGACAGCAGCGTTACCGCAAACACCATTCGCCAGCAGCTTGAATCTGCCCTGCCGGCAATTATTTCCAGCCAGTTACAGGAAATCGGCGCCACCAGCAGTAACTGAGCAAACCCCGCAAAACCGGCGGCGCGCTGCGCTATAATCCCCGCCCTGGCCGGTCATGGCCACTGAATATCAGGCACTTGCCGATGGACAAGACCTACAATCCGCACAGCATTGAACAACGCTGGTATGAAACCTGGGAACAGGCCGGCTATTTTTCGCCGTCCGGTACGGGCAAATCGTATTGCATCATGATCCCGCCGCCCAACGTTACCGGCAGCCTGCACATGGGCCACGCCTTCCAGGATACCCTCATGGATGCACTGACCCGTTACCACCGCATGCGTGGTGACAACACGCTGTGGCAACCGGGCACCGATCATGCCGGCATCGCCACCCAGATGGTGGTGGAACGCCAGCTGAACAGCGATGACAAGACCCGCCATGATCTCGGTCGCGAGGCATTTATCAAACGCATCTGGGACTGGAAGCACGAATCCGGCGGCACCATTACCCGGCAACTGCGCCGCATGGGTTCCTCGGTCGACTGGAGTCGTGAACGCTTCACCATGGACACCGGCCTGTCCGAAGCCGTGCGCGAAACCTTCGTCAGACTCTACGAGGAAGGCCTGATCTACCGCGGCAAACGGCTGGTGAACTGGGACCCGGTCCTGCATACCGCGGTATCCGACCTGGAAGTCATTTCCGCAGAGGAAACCGGGCACCTGTGGCACATGCGCTATCCGCTCAGTGACGGCAGCGGCCACCTGGTCGTGGCGACCACGCGGCCGGAGACCATGCTGGGTGATACCGCCGTTGCGGTACACCCGGACGATGAACGCTACACGTCGCTGGTCGGCAAGACCGTTGCCCTGCCGCTGACCGGTCGTGAAATTCCCGTTATCGCAGATGACTATGTCGATCCGGAATTCGGTACCGGTTGCGTGAAGATCACGCCGGCACATGATTTCAATGACTATGAAATGGGCAAGCGGCACAACCTGCCGATGATCAATATTCTGACTATCGACGCCTGCATCAACGACAATGCGCCGGAACAATACCGGGGTATGGACCGCTATGCGGCACGCAAACAGGTTGTCGAGGACCTGCAGCAGCTGGACCTGCTCGAAAAGATTGACGACCACAAGCTGATGGTGCCGCGCGGTGACCGCTCCGGCACCGTCGTGGAACCCTATCTCACTGACCAGTGGTTCGTAAAAATCGGACCGCTGGCGAAACCGGCCATCAAGGCGGTCGAGGATGGCAAGATCCGCTTTATCCCGGACAACTGGAAAAACACCTATTTCGACTGGATGCGCAATATCCAGGACTGGTGCATTTCACGCCAGATCTGGTGGGGCCATCGTATCCCGGCCTGGTATGACCGTGATGGCAATGTCTACGTCGGTCGCACCGAGGCCGAGGCACGCGAGAAACACGGACTGGCTGATGAGGTCGCCCTCAGCCAGGACGAGGACGTGCTGGACACCTGGTTCTCGTCGGCGCTGTGGCCGTTCAGCACCCTCGGCTGGCCGGAACAGACCGACGCCCTGAAGACCTTCTACCCCACCAGTGTGCTGGTCACCGGCTTCGACATCATCTTTTTCTGGGTCGCGCGCATGATCATGATGGGACTGAAGCTCATGGACGCCGTACCCTTCCACGAAGTGTATATCCACGGCCTGGTCCGTGATGCCCATGGCCAGAAGATGTCCAAGTCCAAGGGCAATGTACTCGACCCGATCGACCTGATCGACGGCATTGAACTGGAGGCGCTGGTACAAAAACGCCGTGCCGGTCTGATGCAACCCGAAATGGCCGACAGGATCGAGCAGCACACACGCCAGGATTTCCCGGACGGTATTCCCGCGTTTGGCACGGATGCACTGCGCTTTACCTTTGCCGCACTGGCATCAACCGGACGTGACATCAACTTCGACCTGGGACGCATCGAAGGTTACCGCAACTTCTGCAACAAGCTCTGGAATGCCGCCCGCTACGTGCTGATGAATACCGAGGGCAAGGACTGCGGTCAGGCTGGCGGCGAGGTCGAGCTGAATGCTGCCGATCGCTGGATCATCTCGGCACTGCAGCAGACCGAACAGGAAGTCATCGAGTCGATTGACCAGTACCGTTTTGACCTGGCGGCGCAGGCCATCTATACCTTCACCTGGGATGAGTACTGCGACTGGTACCTGGAACTTTCCAAGCCGGTGCTGGCCGGCCCGGAAAGTCCGGCGGCAGCCCGGCGCGGCACACGGCAGACGCTGGTCAGGGTTATGGAAACACTGTTACGGCTTGCCCACCCGGTGATCCCCTTCGTTACCGAGGAGATCTGGCAGCGCATGGCGCCATTGGCCGGCATCGATGGCGCCACCATCATGCTGCAACCCTACCCTGCACCCGATACCGGCAGGATCGATGCAAACGCCAGCCGTGAAATAACCTGGGTCAGGGAATTAATCATTGGCGTGCGCAAGATCCGCAGCGGCATGAACATTGACCCGCGCAAACCCTTGCCGGTGCTACTGCAGAATGGTTCGGATACTGACAGAAACCGACTGGAAAATAACCGCCATTACCTTGAAAGTGTCGGCCGCATTGAACAGCTAACCTGGCTGGACAACAGCGAGTCCGCACCGGAATCCGCCACCGCACTGGTTGGTGACATGAAACTGTTGATTCCGCTGGCCGGCCTGATCGACAAACAGGCCGAGGGGTTCAGGCTGTCCAGGGAACTGGAAAAGAAAACCGGTGAACTTGACCGTTGCGAAAAAAAGTTGTCCAACTCGAACTTTGTTGACAAGGCTCCCGCCCCTGTCGTTGAAAAAGAACGGGCACGCGCCAGCGAGTTACACTCGGCAATTGCCAGCCTGCAGGAACAGCTGGAGCGAATCCAGTCACTCTAGGAGGAATGGCACTTACTTAAATGATACCACCCTTAATAAAAGCCCAATTGGCCACGGAAGCACACGGAAAAACACGGAAAAATAAATACCTTACTGGAAATATTTCCGTGTCCTTCCGTGTGCTTCCGTGGCAAGGCTCTTAAGTAAGTACCAGTCACTCCAGGTGGCTGTCGGACTTAAACACCCGCCAGCTTCATTACCAGCTGCACAACCCCCCATATCGTCAGAATAAACAGCACGGTAAGGACCAGTCCGACCACGATATAGTGGGATGGCTTGCCATGCGAGAAGTCCTCTTCACGTTTGCGGCTACTTTGTACGCCGAACATACTGGCAAGGACACTGCCAAAAACTCTGATTAAT
>JBDLJX010000023.1:0-33452 GCA_039714155.1 Pseudomonadota bacterium
GCCCTCGGAATTCCCCTCTATGCAGTCTCTTGGTCCTGCAGGAAAAGTCCCTTGGTCTCTATGCCATAACGCCATGATTTCTATGAGGAGTGGTGGGCCCGCCAGGACTCGAACCTGGGACCAAGGGATTATGAGTCCCCTGCTCTAACCAACTGAGCTACAGGCCCTGCGAAGAAGAGGCAGTATACTCAGGAAGAAAAAGGGCGTCACCTGTTATCAGGTGACGCCCTTTGTTTGTGCTGAACAATCAACTCTCTGTTGGTTGTTGATACGGTTACTCGATTTCGAGGAAGCTCCGCAGCGGCTCCGAGCGGGTCGGATGGCGTAGCTTGCGCAGTGCCTTGGCCTCGATCTGACGGATGCGTTCACGGGTGACATCGAACTGCTTGCCAACCTCTTCCAGTGTGTGGTCTGTGTTCATGTCGATGCCGAAACGCATACGCAGTACCTTGGCTTCGCGCGGTGTCAGGCCGGACAGCACATCCTGGGTTGCTTCCCTGAGACCTTCCATGGATGCGGAATCGATTGGCGAGTCTATATTGACGTCCTCGATGAAATCACCAAGATGTGAATCCTCGTCATCACCGATCGGCGTTTCCATGGAGATCGGTTCCTTGGCGATCTTCAGTACCTTGCGGACCTTGTCTTCCGGCATATCCATGCGTTCGGCCAGTTCATCCGGTGTCGGCTCACGACCGATCTCCTGCAGCATTTGCCGCGAGATACGGTTGAGCTTGTTGATGGTCTCGATCATGTGTACCGGGATCCGGATGGTGCGTGCCTGGTCAGCGATGGAGCGCGTAATCGCCTGGCGAATCCACCACGTGGCATAGGTCGAGAACTTGTAACCGCGCCGGTATTCGAATTTGTCAACCGCCTTCATCAGGCCGATATTGCCTTCCTGGATAAGGTCCAGGAACTGCAAACCGCGGTTGGTGTATTTCTTGGCGATCGAGATGACCAGGCGCAGGTTGGCCTCCACCATTTCCTTCTTGGCGCGGCGTGCCTTGGCTTCACCAATAGACATTCGGCGATTGATGTCCTTGATTTCGGCAATGGACAGATGTGCCTCCCCGACAATGGCAACCAGCTTGTTCTGGGCGCGTACAATTTCGTCTCGGTACTGTGCCAGTTGCGCGGAGTACTTGTAACCACCGGTTGCCTGGGCATCAATCCACTCAAGATTGGTCTCGTTTTTCGGGAACGAGGTAATGAAATCCTTGCGTGGCATGCTGGCCCTGGTAACGCAGATAGTCATAATGGCGCGCTCGTTGGTGCGGATACGACCAATGATGCGGCGCAGGTTCGCCGTCATGATATCGACGATGCGTGGTACCAGTTTGAGAGTGGCAAACTCATCTTCCAGCTGTTTTCGCAGCTTCTTGATGCGTGCCACATTCTTGCCGCCTTTTTCAATCGCCCGGGTCAGCTGGGTGTAGATTTTCGACATCTCACCGAATACCCGGCGCGCTTCCTCAGGGTCCGGGCCGGTATCAACAACGGCCTCATCTGCATCGTCCTTACTATTGCTGTTATTCGCAGCGGCCGGTGGCGGAGTTGGTGGCTCTTCCTCGGCATTGGGATCAATAAAGCCGGTGATCAGGTCGTTCAGGCGCATATCGCCGGACTCGACGCGTTCGTAACCACGCAGCAGGGTGGCAGTGGACTCGGGGCAAGCCGCCAGTGCCTGCAGGACCTGGTTAAGACCGTCCTCGATGCGCTTGGCAATGACAATCTCGCCTTCACGTGTCAGCAGCTCGACGGTGCCCATCTCACGCATGTACATGCGTACCGGGTCGGTAGTGCGACCGAACTCGCTGTCGACGGTAACCAGGGTCGCGGCGGCTTCCTCGGCGGCATCGTCATCGGCGGTGTTCTTGGCACTGGCGAGTTGCAGTGAGTCGGTATCCGGTGCGACTTCGTGTACCAGGATACCCATCTCATTGATCATGCCGATGATATCTTCGATCTGCTGGGGATCGACGATCTCTTCAGGGAGATGATCATTGACCTCGGCATAGGTCAGGAAGCCCTGCTCCTTGCCTTTTGCAATGAGTGATTTCAGTCGTGACTGTTGGTCTTGATCCATAGTTGTCCGCCGGCATCCGCGATGCCCGTAAAAAATTCCTGATAGTGGGGGCAAAAATCAGCCGCTCAGTATAATCTAGTAGATAGTTGCGGGCCAAGCGAAAAACAAGTCTTTGCGCATAAAATGTGATCAGTCGCTGGCCACTGTTCCTGCCTGCAATAGCGACTTAAGCTCTTGTTTTTCATTATTATTTAGCAATCTCGCACGTTCGGTGTCGAGCAGGACGTTGATGCGGTGCTCCCGCAGTAACTGCTGGATCCGGTCAATGTGACCGCGAAACTCGGCAGCCAGGTCCAGCTCGTCGGCCAGTGGACTCCACTGTGCCAGTTTCTCAAGGTGACGGGACTCGTCGCGATCGCGCCAGTGCTCCAGCAGTGCGCCAGTGTTCAGGTCAGGCCGGGTCTGCAGTAACGCCAGCAATTCGTTCAGTAATGAGACACCGGGCAGGGTGTCTGGTTCCGGGAAGACAAGCCCGGCAACCTCCGCAGCGAGGCCGGGTTGATACAGCAGCATGGCAATGGCGTTGCGCACCGGCGAATCACTGCCACCCGGTGCCGGGCGTTTTACGGCCGGCGTGGCAGCTTTGCTGGCTGGTTGTTCCAGTCTGCCGGCCAGACGTGACGGGTCGGTCCGGGCAATTTCGGCAAGGCGTTCCAGCAGCAGCTGGTGAAAAATGCCATCGGGCAGCTTTGCCAGCAGCGGCCGGGCGAGATCGACCAGTCGCGCACGGCCGTCGATGCTGGCAAGGTCGAGCGATTCCGACAGGTGGTCAAACAGGAAATCGGACAGGTGGGCTGCATGGGCAATCCTGTCTTCAAATGCATCACGGCCAATCTTGCGTACCAGTGTGTCCGGGTCTTCACCGTCAGGCAGAAACAGGAAGCGGGCTTCCCGGCCGTCACGCAACACCGGCAGGGTATTTTCCAGCGCCCGCCAGGCCGCGGCCCGGCCGGCACGGTCACCGTCGAAACAGAAAATAACTTCGGGAACCGCACGGAAAATTCGTTCCAGGTGTTCCGGCGTCGTTGCCGTGCCCAATGTGGCGACGGCGTAGTTGATGTCGAACTGTGCCAGGGCGACGACATCCATGTAGCCTTCCACCACCAGGATGCGTTCCAGCTGGCGGACCGCCTTGCGTGCCTCGTACAGGCCGTACAGTTCACGGCCCTTGTGGAACACGGCCGTTTCCGGACTGTTCAGGTATTTCGGCGTATCGTCGCCGAGTACGCGACCGCCAAAGCCGACCGTACGGCCACGCCGGTCGTGGATGGGGAACTGGATCCGGTCACGGAAGCGGTCATAAACACCACTGCCGTCGTTACGTTCGACAACCAGGCCAGTTTCCAGCAACGTCTTGCGGGCAGCCTTGTCCCCGCCCAGTTCGTTGACAAGATTGTCCCAGCCCGGTGGCGCGAAGCCGATATCGAAGCGGGCAGCGACTTCACCGGTCAGGCCGCGCTGCTTGAGGTAATCGACAGCACGCTGTGCCTGCGGGTGGGTGCGCAGTTGCTGGCGGTAATAGTCGGCGGTGGCATCCAGCAGATCATAGAGTGGCCGGGTAACCGCGGCGGCAGTATTGTCCTGCGTGGCTTCGCGGGGTACTTCAAGTCCGGCCATGTGCGCCAGTTCTTCCACTGCCTCGACAAAATCCATGTGTTCATAATTCATCAGGAAGCTGATGGCACTGCCATGTTCGCCGCAACCAAAGCAGTGGTAGAACTGCTTTACCTGGCTGACGGTAAAGGAGGGTGTCTTCTCATTATGGAACGGACAGCAGGCCTTGTATTCACGTCCGGCCTTTTTCAGCTGCACACGCGAATCAATGATATCGACAATATCGGTGCGGGTCAGCAGTTCGTCGATGAAGGATTGCGGAATACGGCCGGCCATGCAGCTAGATTAAAAGGGATACTTCGGAAAGGGAAGGCATTCGGATTTGGGCACTATTCGTGTAAACCCGTCTCGCGCAGAGGCGCAGAGTAATAAAGTAAAAACACAAATCTTTGCCACAGAGGGCACAGAGAAAATAAATACTATGATAATCTGGTGGTTATTCTGTGTCCGGAAACAGGCTCTTGGAGAGGCTGAGCGGGATTCAGCCCAGACGGGCCTTTATGAGGGCGCTGACGGCGCCCATATCGGCACGGCCCTGCAGCCTGGGCTTCAGCTGGCCCATGACCTTGCCCATGTCTTTCATCGAGGCGGCGCCGGTTGCTTCAATGGCAGCATCGATCAGGCTATTGATTTCAGCCTCGCCGAGTTGTTCCGGCAGGTATTCCTGGATGAGTGCGAGTTCCGACTTTTCCTGTGCGGCCAGGTCGTCGCGACCGGCCTGTTCGAACTGGCTGATGGACTCGCGCCGCTGTTTGCACATCTTGTCGAGAACGGCCAGCACCTGGTCATTGTCGAGCTCGATGCGCTCATCCACTTCACGCTGCTTGATGGCGGCAGTGATCAGCCGGATGGTGGCCAGACGCGGCTTGTCCCTGGCCCGCATGGTATCCTTGACGTCCTGCAGAATGCGGTCCTTGAGGGACATACGGGCTTGACGGAGGGGCTTAGTAGAGGCGGATGCGACGGGCCAGCTCGCGGGAAACCTTCTTCTGGGTACGCTTTACGGCAGCAGCCATTTTGCGTTTGCGCTCCTGTGTGGGTTTTTCATAAAACTCACGGCGACGCACCTCGGAAAGGATTCCGGCCTTCTCGCAGGAGCGCTTGAAGCGGCGCAGGGCGATTTCAAACGGCTCGTTGTCTTTTACTCGTACACTAGGCATACAAACTCACTGTATAAAATAAATTTTCGAATAAAAACCGGCTCTTGGTGAGCGGGTTGCGCATTGTATACAGGTCCCTGCGAAAAGGCAAAATTTCCTTGTGTATCAGCTGCCAGCGTAGATAATTCCGGCATGCGTGTGCTGGGTATCGAAACTTCCTGCGACGAGACCGGGGTCGCCCTGTATGACGGCGAGCAGGGCCTGCTGGCGCATGCCCTGTACAGCCAGGTTGATCTGCATGCCCGTTACGGCGGCGTGGTGCCGGAACTGGCGTCCCGGGATCACGTCCGCAAGCTATTGCCACTCATAGAAAAAGTACTTGAAGACAGCGGCACGGACAGCACCGGTATCGATGCCGTGGCCTATACCGCGGGCCCCGGACTGATCGGCGCACTGCTGGTCGGTGCCATGACCGGCCGCAGCCTGGCCTGGTCCTGGGGAGTGCCGGCGATCGCGATTCACCATATGGAAGGCCACCTGCTGGCAGCCATGCTCGAGCCACAGCCACCCGGTTTCCCGTTCCTGGCACTGCTGGTTTCCGGCGGCCACAGCATGATTGTGCAGGTCGAAGGTGTTGGCCGCTACACCGTGCTTGGCGATACCGTCGACGACGCCGTCGGCGAGGCCTTCGACAAGACGGCCAAGCTGCTGGGCCTGCCATACCCGGGTGGGCCGGCGCTGGCAGAACTGGCGCAACAGGGTAATCCCGACCGGTTTGATTTCCCGCGGCCCATGACGGATCGGCCCGGTCTGGATTTCAGCTTCAGTGGTTTGAAAACCTTTGCCCTGAACACCTGGCGCAACTCGGCACAGACAGAACAGGACCGGGCAGATATTGCGCGGGCCTTCGAGGATGCCGTGGTTGCTACCATGGCGTTGAAATGTCGCCGCGCCGTCCGGCAAGGCGGGATTAAGCGGCTGGTGGTTGCCGGCGGTGTTGGTGCAAACCGGCGCTTGCGTGATCGATTGGTGGAGCTGATGCAGGATGAGGGTGGCCAGGTGTACTTTCCGCGGCCGGCATTCTGTACCGATAACGGTGCCATGATTGCCTATGCCGGTTACCAGCGACTGCGTGCCGGGCAGGCGCAGGGTCTGGCGGTCATTGCCAATCCACGCTGGTCGCTGGAGGACCTGGAGCCGGCGGACCCTGTTTGATTCAGGAAGGTAGCCCGGATGGAGGTCTGGAGGACCGGAATCCGGGGCAATGAATTTTACGCTACATCGGGATCCCCGGATTCCGGCGCTGCGCGCCTTCATCCGGGCTACAACCTATTTTGATTCCGGCCCGATCTTGCCCTCCCGACCCTGCAGCAGGTTGCTGATGTTGCTGCGGTGCCGCCAGAACAGGACCACCGTGATGATGGCGGTCACATAGACAAAGACCATTTCCGGCTGCAGATACCAGAACAATGCTGGTGCCAGCAGCATGGCTGTCAGCGCCGACAGCGAGGAATAGCGGAACAGCAGTGCCATGGCGATCCAGATGCCGGTTACCGCCAGGCCGGCCGGCCAGTACAGGCCGAGGAACACACCCAGGGCGGTTGCCACGCCCTTGCCGCCCTGAAAGCCGAAAAATACCGGGTAGAGATGGCCGAAAAATGCGGCCAGTGCCGTGGCTGCCTGGATTTCAGGGGGGGCATCCAATGCCCTGGCAATGAGTACCGGGACCAGGCCCTTCAGCATATCGCCGGCCAGCGTCACGATGGCGGCCTTTTTGCCGCCGATGCGCAGTACGTTGGTAGTGCCGGGATTGCGTGAACCCTCACTGCGCGGGTCCGGCAGGCCCATGAGTTTGCAGGTGACGATGGCGGCCGAGATTGAGCCGAACAGGTAACCGCCAATAATCAACAGGATGTCAGTCATTATGGGTGCTCATTGGAATCGTTAAGCCGCCAGAGGTCAAGCTCGCTGGCCAATGTGGTGCCGAGGCACTATATTGGCGCGTCATGAGTAGCGACACAATTTTTATCAGTGATCTGCGCATCGAGACCATCATTGGTATCTATGACTGGGAGCGCAAGGTCCGGCAGACGGTCAGCCTGGACCTGGAGATGGCGGCCGATATCCGCAAGGCGGCTGTATCGGACGACATCGACGACACACTGAACTACAAGGCCGTCGCCAAGCGCCTGATTGCGGTTGTCGGCGACAGTGAATTTCAGCTGCTGGAAGCCCTGGCGGAACGCATTGCGGAGATTGTCATCAACGAGTTCGGGGTGGCCTGGCTGCGGTTACAGCTGCACAAGCCGGGCGCACTGCGTGGTTCACGTGATGTCGGCGTCATGATTGAACGGGGCAGCCGGGATTAAGCCGTCGTGGCCCGCGTGTACGTCAGCCTGGGCAGCAATATCGAGCGCGAACGACATATTCGCGCTGCACTGGAACGTCTGAAATCGCTGTACGGTCCGCTCGAGCAGTCCACTGTTTATGAAAGCGATGCAGTCGGGTTCGACAGCACTCCGTTCTATAATCTGGTAGTCGGTTTTGATACCGATGTCGAGCCGCACGTCATTCAGGAAGTCCTGCATGCCATCGAGTCCGACACTGGCCGTGCCCGTACCAGCGAACTTGGCGCGCGTACCCTCGATCTTGACCTGTTGTTATACGACGACCTTGTTATAACTGAGCCGGATCTGGTGCTGCCGCGTGCCGATATTACCAGGTATGCCTTTGTACTCGGACCGCTGGCCGAGCTTGCCGGTGATGCATGCCACCCGGTTAGCGGCGAGCGCTATGCCGATATGTGGGCGGACTTTGATGTCGACAGTCAGCCAATGACTCCGGTGAGCTGGCCACCGGCATGAGCGAATTACCAGCGCCGCCAGCGGTAGCGCTGGCGCTCAGCGAAGAGCTGACGGCGCGGATTCACGCCGAGATCCATGCTGCCGGTGGTTCGATACCGTTTTCCCGCTACATGGAACTGTGTCTCTACAGTCCCGGGCTGGGTTATTACAGTGCCGGTCTGCAGAAGTTTGGCGAGGCCGGCGATTTTGTCACGGCGCCGGAAATATCGCCGCTTTTCGGTCAGTGCCTGGCGCAATCCTGTGCCGCGGTACTGGCGGAACTCGGTGGTGGCGACCTGCTTGAATTCGGTGCCGGCAGCGGCCGCCTGGCCGTGGATGTGCTGAGTGCACTGGCGCAACTGCAGCAACTGCCCGGTACCTGTTACATCATCGAGCGCAGTGCCGACTTGCGCGAACGCCAGCAAGTCCTGCTGGCCGGGACCTTGCCCGACGTGGCAGACCGGGTCCGCTGGCTGGATGCGCTGCCGGCAGGCGATTTTCGTGGTGTCATACTGGCAAATGAAGTGCTGGATGCGATGCCGGTGGAGCGCTTCCACTGGACGGGTGCTGCGGTCGAACAATATTGTGTTGCCGACATCAATGAAGCATTCGGCTGGCAGCTCTGTAAGGACACTCCGGTTGAACTTGCCACTGCCGTTGCCGGGATTTGCGAGGACAATAGTCTGCCGTCCGGCTATGTTGCCGAGGCCAACCTGATGCTGGCCCCATGGCTGCAGGGCGTTGCAACAGCCATGTCGCAGGGTGTGGTATTGCTTGCCGACTACGGCTATCCGCGTCACGAGTATTATCATGTGCAACGCACCCAGGGTACCTTGATGTGTCATTATCGGCACCGTGTGCATGACGACCCGTTCCTGTGGCCGGGCTTGCAGGATATTACGGCGCATGTGGATTTCACTGCCGTGGCGGAAGCCGCGGTTGCCGCCGGTTTTGCGGTTAGCGGCTATACCACGCAGGCGCATTTCCTGCTGGACTGCGGGCTGGAGCAGTTGCTGCAGGCGCAGGGTGAACCGCAATCCACCAGCTATCTCAGGGCAGCACAGCAGGTGAAGACACTGATCATGCCGGGTGAAATGGGCGAACGATTCAAGTTCATTGCGCTGACGAAGGACGTCGAGCTGGAAATCCCGGGTTTCCGGATGCAGAACATGCGTGGACGGTTATGAAGATTCCAGACTTATTAATGGCCACGGAATCCACGGAAGAACACATAAAAATAATGATTTCTTTACCTGTTATTCATGGCGTTTGGGCGCTTTTCCCAAGGCATGGTTATGCTTGCCGAAATTAGTAGCATTGCTTTTCCTTCCATGTTCTTTCGTGGATTCCGTGGCTAATAAAGATTCAATCAGGATTACCTGACCACATGGACCAGTTACAGGCCGTCATTCTTGCGTTGGTGCAGGGTTTTACCGAGTTCCTGCCGATATCGAGTTCCGCACACCTGATACTCATGCCAAAGCTGGCCGGCTGGCAGGACCAGGGCCTGGCCTTTGACGTTGCCGTACACGTCGGCACACTCATTGCGGTGGTCGGTTACTTCCGTCACGAGGTCGTGCGCATGACCGTGGCCTGGTTACAGTCTTTCGCTGGCCGCCGTTCAGCGGATGCGAAGCTGGCCTGGCTGGTTATCCTGGGGACGATACCGGCCGCGCTTGCCGGCCTGCTGTTGCATGACCTGATCGAAACGCAGCTGCGATCACCACTGGTTATCGCCGTGACCACGGTTGCCTTCGGGCTGCTGCTGGGCTGGTCGGACTATGCCGGTCGGCAGGGCCGTGATGAACATTCATTGCGTAGTATGGATGTCATCGTTATTGGTTGTGCGCAGGCGCTGGCGCTGATTCCGGGTACGTCGCGTTCCGGTATAACCATGACGGCGGCGCTGGCGCTGGGACTGACGCGCACCGGCGCGGCGCGTTTTTCCTTCCTGTTGTCGATCCCCCTGATCCTGATGGCAGGCGGTTACGAAACGCTGAAGCTGGTAGAGCTGGATGTCCCGGTTGCCTGGGGCATATTGCTGGTCGGCACAGTGACGGCAGCGGTCAGTGCCTGGCTGTGTATCCATTTCTTCCTGCAGCTGGTGGAGCGCATCGGCATGTTGCCGTTCGTGATCTACCGTCTGCTACTCGGTGCGTTCCTGTTCCAGGTCTTTGCGTAGGAACGGCTTCATACGCGATTAGCTACACACCACCGCGAATAAATTCGCTCCTGCGTGTGATGGGATTGCGGTATTCCTCATGTAGGAGCGGCTTCAGCCGCGATGGCCCGGATGCGCGCCTGCCGCAGTGCTTCACCCAGCGCCTTGCCGGTAATGCCCTGTTGCAACAGGGTATCGCTACTGACTGATGTTGCCGCTGTGAGTGCACCACGCAACATATCACTGTTATCCGCCTGTCCGTGTACGCTGGCATCGATACGACAGACGGTCAGGAAGTGTTCCAGCCGTTCCGGGCGGCGGAAGGCATCCAGTGACTCGAGCAACTCAAGCAGTTCTGCAGCACTGGCCGAGGCAGCGGTGTATACCTTGTTGCGATGTTGCAATGCCATGTCGCCGAGTTCGCGATAGACATTGGGGATGCGCAGGCGGTCACACAGCTCATCGAGTGCGTCCTTGCCAAAGGCCGCCCCCGTATGGTTGCCGATATCGCACAGCAGTGCCGCAAAACGGACCTCGGCCACTTCGGTGACATCGGCGGCGTGTTCCAGGACCGGCAGTATATGCTCCGGGGGACCGTGTTCGGGCCTGTCATTATCGAGATACAGCGGTTCAATTTCCGCAAATAATCGCGCCAGTGCGCCGCAGCCATACAGCACGTCAAAGAAACGTGCCGGCGTTTTTTCCAGCAGTGCCCTGGCGAGTTCCGTCCAGACACGTTCCGGCACCAGGTGGTCGACCTCGCCGGCATGCACCATGTGCCGCATCAGGGCATTGGTCTCATGTGCCACCTTGAAGCCCCAGTGGGAAAAACGTGCGGCAAAACGTGCCGTGCGCAGGATGCGTACCGGGTCTTCGGCGAAGGCCGGAGATACATGCCGCAGCAGGCCGTTATCGAGGTCTTCCAGGCCGTGGCAGGGATCGATCAGCTCACCATCGGGTGTTTCTGCCATGGCGTTAATGGTGAGGTCGCGGCGCTGCAGGTCCTGTTCGAGTGTGACGCCGGCATCGGCAAAGGTCTCGAAGCCGGTATAGCCGTGACCGGTCTTGCGCTCGGTGCGGGCAAGGGCATATTCCTCTTTGGTATCGGGGTGCAGGAACACCGGGAAGTCCTTGCCCACCGGGGTATAACCGAGTTGCAGCATTTCCTCCGGTGTACTGCCGACCACGACCCAGTCGCGCTCCCGTACCGGCAGGCCAAGCCGCTTGTCACGGACGGCGCCACCGACGAGATAAATATCCATGCGGCTCAGTTACGTTTCGAGTGACGGCGAAAGGTGTTGTAGCGGCCGCGACTGGTGCGGCCGGCAAGGTAGCCGGGTACGACGGCCTGTAGCGGTGTCGGCGTGATACCGAGACGCGGCAGGGCATTGTCACTGCAGACGCTGGCGTGCTGCAGGGAATAGTAGTTATCCATGCTAAACGGCTTGCCCGGCATGAGCCCGAGTATGCGTGCCTGCAGGCGCGACAGGCCGTTGCCAAGGCCGAGAATGCGTTGCTTCAGACCGAGCGTGTCGCGGGTGTACTCGACCAGCTGTTTCAGTGTGTATTCGTCCGGCCCGCATAATTCCAGACGTTTGCCGATGCTCGCATCATCTTTCAGTACGGCCACGAAGGCGTTGACGACATCACCGACGTACACCGGTGCAAAGCGGCTGTCCGGACAGGCCAGCGGGAATGCCAGTGGTGTAATTTTCAGGAGCGTGGCAAAGCGGTTGAAGAAGCTGTCACCGGGCCCGAAGATGACCGAGGGCCGGAAACTGGTAACGGCGAGCCCCTTGCCGGCAGCGGCATGGGCATTGTTTTCACCTTCACCCTTGGTACGCAGGTAAACACTGTCCGCTTCACTGGCATCGGCATTCAGTGCACTCATGTGCAACAGCCGGCCGACACCGGTGGTAACGGCAGTTCTGGCAATGGTGCCGGCCAGCTCTGCATGCACGCTGGTAAATTGCATGTCGACAGCGCGCGATTCATTAAGTATGCCGACCAGGTTAATGACGGTATCGGCATCCTTGAAATGCTGTTGCAATACGTTGCAGTCGAAGATGTTTGCCTCGATCAGTTGCACGTTCAGGTTGACCTTCAGTGAACGGTGACGTTCACTGCGGCGCGTCAGGACCGCAACGCGGTAGCCCATGCGTGACAGGCGGTTTGCCAGGTGCTGGCCGACAAAACCGGTACCGCCGAGCAGACAGATATTGTTGTGCTTCATAACGGTTTCCTGCAATGACTCGATACTGTTTCTGAGCCTGCATAGCTGAGTGTCTGTTTTTTATTAATAGCCACGGAATCCACGAAAGGACACGGAAAAATGTCTTTATGGCTTTTATTCTTCCGTGTTTTTCCGTGGATTCCGTGGCAATAATATTGGTCTTTATCAAATTGAACCAGTACTAGCATAGCAAAATCGCTAACCCCCCGATTCACGATAAACCGATTCTTCATACACATCCGGCATGCGTGCCTCCAGTTTTGTCACCGGCCGTTGCATACGCCAGTCATAGATGGCGGCGTAGGCAAGAATTCGCTGCACGTATTTTCGGGTCTCGGAAAACGGGATGTTCGCCACCCAGTTGCTTGCCGCCATGCCGCCGGTCTCGGGCAACCAGCGTAGCACCCGGTGCGGTCCGGCATTGTAGGCGGCGGCAGCGAGGACCGTGTTATCGCCGAAGCGTTGCATCACCTGGCGCAGGTAACTGCTGCCAATGCGGATATTCCGGTCGCTGTCATACAGGCTGGTTGCACTGCTGTAGGGAATCCGGTTCCTGCGCGCCGTTTGCCGGCCGGTCTTTGGCATCAGTTGCATCAGGCCGCGGGCGCCGGCCGGGGAGCGGGCTTCCGGATTGAAGGCGCTTTCCTGGCGGATCACGGCAAACACCACGCCCGGGTCGAGATCGTTGTCGCGCGCATACCGGTGGACACTATCAGCGTGCTCCAGCGGAAAGCGCATTGCCAGATCGGCATATTCACCGGTGCGTGCCACGGTCAGGATGGCACGGTCATCCCAGCCCCACTGGCTGGCCAGTACCGCGGCAAGTTTCAGTTCATTCTTGCTCATGTCGCGGGTGGCATAGGCCCATTCCCGGCGTGCATCGGTCAGCATGTCGGCACGGAGCAGTTCATGCGCACGCAGCAGTGCCGGCTGCTGGCGCATGCCGGCAAGTGCAGCAGCATCGTACCCGGTCGGCATGTCACCCATGGCGTAGGGCCAGCTCAGGTAGTCGGCGGCGAGGAAGCCATGGTAACTGCGTTCCTTCGCGAGCCAGGTGTACTCGTTTATGGCTTGCAGGCGTTCCCCGGTGTGCTCGAGTGCGCGCGCTTGCCAGTAGCGCCATTCATCGTGTTGCTGTTCCCCGGCGGGCAGTGCCTGTATGTGTGCCAGCAGTGCGTCCCAGTCGGTGGCCGCCAGTGCGGCGCGCAGCTGCCAGTCGCGCACGCGTGCATCCTGCTGGTCTTGTGGCAGCGCTTCCAGCAGGGTAAAGGCAGCGGGCCGGTGCTGCTGGGCAGCCGACAGCGCGATATAGCGTTCCAGCTTGCCGCGTTGTAACGGCGTGAATGAATAGCCGTTTTTCAACGACTTCCATTTATCATGCGCACGGTCGGCATCGGAGCGGGCAATGCGCTTGACGGCATGCAGGACAATATCGCGGGCAATCGCCGAGTTCTGGTCCAGACGCGGGTTCTTCAGCGTGTCATTCGGATGGCGATATGCCTGGCGCCACAGTGTGACCCAGGCAGTATCTTTTTCCGGCAGTCGTTTTGCCAGGTACTTCGCCAGGCTGGTCTGCCCGTTCGCCATGGCCAGCCGGATGCGCTGCCAGACATGCGTATCTTTCACATGGTTACCGGCGTAGAGCCAGTCGAACAGCGGGTCACAGGCCTTTGGCTGGGACTTGCCGACGGTCCACAGTGCCAGCGCCGGGGCGACAACGCCTTTTTTTCTGCCGGTATTGATGCGTGCCCGTAGTGCGTAACACTGCAACGTGGTGGCACTGGAGCCGTCATAGTATTTCAGGAGCTGCGCCCAGCGCTGCTGTCTGGCCAGGCTGTACAGCCACACCGTATGCAGGCGTTTACCCAGTGGTTGACCGGCATGACGCTCAATAAACACCAGCACTTCCTGCTCGCTGGCCTGGTCCAGGTTCTGTCGCAGCCGGTCGAATTCAAGGTAGGAATACAGCGGATAATCTTCCAGCCCCGCAGCCAGTGACTCGAAGCGCTCGTATTGTTTTTGCTGCAGGGCCTTGCGTGCCTCGATGAACTGCTCGCGTTGCCCGGCCAGCGGATCGGCCTTGCTGAACGCACCCAGTGCAGCCAGCGGCAGGAATAATATGGCTAAAAAGCGGTAAACCGTCAGCATGGTTGGTTATGGTTGGTTATAGTTGCAGCACAGCAAATCAGGAGGCCAGGGTATGTCATTCCAGTCCGTTAATCCGGTAGATGGTAATACACTCGGGGAGATCAATGCATTCACTGATGACGAACTGGAGGCGGCGCTGGCGGCTGCGGCTGCGGCCAGCCTGACCTGGCGCACGCAGTCCATCCAGGAGCGCAGCGCACTGCTGCGCCGTGCTGCCGCGGTATTGCGCGACCAGACCGGGGACTTTGCCCGCATGATGACGCTGGAAATGGGCAAGCCGCTCAAGGAAGCACGTGCCGAGATCGGGAAATGTGCCTGGGTGTGTGACTACTACGCCGATAACGGCGAGGCCTTCCTGGCCGACGAGATCATCGAATCCGATGCCGGTCGCAGCCTGGTGGTGTATCAACCGCTGGGTACGGTGCTGGCGGTGATGCCCTGGAACTTCCCGTTCTGGCAGGTGTTCCGGTTTGCCGCACCGGCACTGGTGGCCGGCAATACCGGCCTGCTGAAGCATGCCTCGAACGTACCCCGTTGTGCGCAGGCGATTGAATCGGTCTTCGCCGGGGCCGGCTTTCCTGACGGCGTGTTCCGGACCCTGATGATCGAGTCATCGCGCGTGGCCGGTGTCATCGAAGATGCCCGTGTACATGCGGTAACCCTGACCGGCAGTGAGCCGGCTGGCCGCAGCGTAGCCGCCACGGCAGGCGCACAGGTGAAGAAGTCCGTACTGGAACTGGGCGGCTCGGACCCGTTTATCGTACTCGAGGATGCTGACCTCGATCTGGCAATCGAAGGTGCCGTAACCTCGCGTTTCCTGAATACCGGCCAGAGCTGTATTGCCGCCAAACGTTTTATCGTGGTCGATGCGATTGCGGAAGAATTTGTCAGCCGCTTCAAGGCGGCGGTGGAGGCGCTGACTGTCGGCGACCCCCTGGACGAGGCCAACCGGCTTGGCCCAATGGCGCGTACCGACCTGCGTGACGAACTGCACCGGCAGGTCGAGGAGAGCATCGCCCGGGGTGCCGTGGTCGTTACCGGCTGCGAGATTCCGCCGGCTGCGGGTGCCTGGTACCCCCCCTCCATACTCGATCAGGTCACACCCGGTGTACGCGCTTACCGCGAGGAACTGTTTGGGCCGGTGGCGAGCATCATCCGTGCCGCGGACGAGGCTGATGCCGTGCGCATCGCCAATGATTCCGACTTCGGTCTCGGTGGCAGCGTCTGGACGCGGGACAGTGAACGGGGCGAACGGGTGGTGCGGCAACTGCAATGTGGTTGTGCCTTCGTCAACGGCCCGGTGAAGAGCGACCCGCGGCTGCCATTCGGCGGCATCAAGAATTCCGGTTACGGCCGGGAGCTGTCACGGCTGGGGATGCGCGAGTTCGTCAACGCCAAGACCATCTGGATAAAGTGAAAGGTGAAGCGTGAAGCGTGAAGCGTAATTTAGATCTTTCGATCAATTAGCACACAACCATAATCTTCACCTTTCACCTTTCACCTTTCACGTTTCACCTTTCACGCTTCACGCTTCACGCTTCACGCCTCACCCATTACCCATGGAACCCGTAATTGTCAGCGAGTTACTGACCTACCTGCTGACCGGCGCCGTCGCCGGCCTCATGGCCGGGCTGCTGGGCATCGGCGGCGGGCTGGTGATCGTGCCGGCACTGGCGTGGCTGTTTGCCGGCCAGGGCTTTACCGAGGCCACGCTGATGCATTATGCGGTCGGCACCTCGCTGGCGACCATCGTGCTGACATCAGTCTCATCGCTGCTGGCACACCACCGGCGTGGGAGTGTGCTGTGGCCGGCGGTCCGGAACATGGCACCCGGGATTGTCATCGGCGCGTTGGCCGGTGCCTGGTTGGCAAAACAGCTCAGCAGCCCGGGGCTGGCACTGTTTTTCGGCATGTTCGAAATCCTGGTGGCGCTGCAGTTGCTGGTCGGTCACCAGCCGGCGGCCCACCGGTCGCTGCCGGGGCCGGCCGCGCTGACGGCGGCCGGGTCGGTTATCGGTGCTGTCTCGGCCGTGTTCGGTATTGGCGGCGGTACCCTGAGCGTGCCGTTTCTGCTCTGGAACCGGGTGGACATCCGCGCCGCGGTCGGTACCGCGGCCACCTGTGGCCTGCCAATTGCACTGGCCGGCGCCGCCGGGTTTGTTATTACCGGCCTGGGCGCTGCTGGACAGCCAGACTGGAGCAGCGGCTTTGTCTACTGGCCGGCGGTGGCAGGGATCGTGTTGACAAGCGTGCTGCTGGCGCCGCTGGGCGCACGACTGGCTCACTATCTGCCGCGCCAGATCCTGCAACGTATGTTTGCCGTTCTCCTGGTCCTGGTGGGTCTGAAAATGATCAGCGGGGCCTGAGCGGCAGCCGTCCTGTCGATCTGGTACAACCCCTGAAAAGAGTGTGGAAATGTACGGTCCGTATTATCAAGCAGATGCGCTTAAAATACTATAAATATAGAGTAATCATATAGTTATGATAATCATAAATTGACCTTTCCGGAATAAACTGCACTTATTATTGGCAAGATATTACTGGTTGGACTTTCCGGGCAAGGCGAGTAGAGTATGCTGCCCCTGCCCGAAGCAGGACTGCGTTTGTAACCAGTGAGTTAGCTGGCCATGCGACAAGACACAACAGCATTGACAAGCAGTACCGCAAGGAGACACATGTCCAACCTAGTCAAGCCCCACGGCGGCGGTGATCTGAAACCGTTGCTGCTCGAAGGCGACGCGCTGGCAGCCGAACAGGCGCGTGCGGAGAGTCTGACAAAGATCAGCGTTTTATCCCGTGAAGCCGGTGACATCATCATGCTGGGTATTGGTGGCTTCACACCGCTGGATGGTTTCATGACCCATGCCGACTGGGAAGGCGTTTGCGACGGCATGAAGATGGCCAATGGTCTGTTCTGGCCGATCCCGATCACACTGTCGACCGACGAAGTGACTGCCAGGGGCATCAACGAGGGCGATGATATTGCCCTGGCCGACTCCGAATCCGGCGACATCCTCGCCACCATGCAGGTCACCGAGAAGTACAGCATCGACAAGGCGCACGAGTGCATGATGGTCTACAAGACCACTGACGCAGAGCATCCGGGTGTGAAGATGGTCATGGAACAGGGCGAGGTAAACCTCGCCGGCCCGATCAAGGTGCTGTCGCAGGGCGGTTTCCCGGAAACCTACGGCGACCAGTTTATGACCCCCGCGCAGACCCGCGCAGAATTCGTAAAACGCAACTGGAACACCATTGCCTGCTTCCAGACCCGCAACCCGATGCACCGTTCCCATGAGTACCTGGCGAAGATCGCCATCGAGACCCTCGACGGTGTGCTGATTCATTCCCTGCTCGGCAAGCTGAAGCCCGGCGATATTCCCGCCGACGTGCGCAGTAATGCCATTGGCACCCTGATTGAAAAGTATTTTTCCGACAACACCGTGATCCAGGCCGGCTACCCGCTGGACATGCGTTATGCCGGTCCGCGCGAGGCCCTGCTGCATGCCGTGTTTCGCCAGAACTACGGTTGCTCGCACCAGATCGTCGGTCGCGACCATGCCGGAGTCGGTGATTACTACGGCCCGTTCGATGCGCACCACATCTTCGACGAGATCCCGGCCGGTTCACTTGAGACCCAGCCACTGAAGATCGACTGGACCTTCTGGTGCAACAAGTGCGACGGCATGGCGTCCATGAAGACCTGTCCGCATGAAGGCCCGGACCGGATCCTGCTGTCCGGTACCAAGCTGCGCAAGGCGTTGTCCGAAGGTGAAGATGTTTCTGACAAGTTCTCCCGTCCGGAAGTGCTCACCATCCTGCGCGAGTACTACGGCAGTCTGAAAGACGAGGACAAGGTTGAGATCAAGATGAGCGGACATTCCGCCAAGTAACGACTCTAGAGACCGCTGCCGCCGGCAGGTGGCAGCGGAGTATTCAACTGCAGTAATCATTACACGAAGATGGAGAATTAACATGCCAACATTTGTACGTACAGATAAGTGCGACGGCTGTAAGGGGCAGGACAAGACCGCTTGCATGTATATCTGCCCGCACGACCTCATGGCGCTGGACAAGGACGGTTCTGCAACCGGCCATGCCATGCGTGCCTACAACCAGGAGCCCGAGCAGTGCTGGGAGTGCTATTCCTGCGTGAAAATCTGCCCGCAGCAGGCGATTGAAGCCCGTCACTATGCCGATATCGTGCCGCTGGGTGGTTCCGTGCAGCCGCTGCGCGGTTCCGACTCCATTATGTGGACCATCAAGTTCCGCAACGGCAACCTGAAGCGATTCAAGTTCCCGATTCGCACCACGCCTGAAGGTTCCATCGATCCTTACGGTGGCAAGCCGGAAGCGGATCTGTCCAAGATCGAGGAGCCGGGCTTTTTTGTGCAGTGCAACGGCTATCGTGAAGGCGATCGCAGCGAACTGATCAAGGCCTGATTCGGCACGAAACAAACAATTCAAGTACGAGGAAATTACAATGGCAGGTGAATTTGGAAATCCTGAAGTCGTCGAAGAAGAAGTTGATATTCTTCTCATCGGCGGTGGTATGGCATGTTGTGGTGCCGGCTATGAAATCATGCGCTGGGCAGAAGGCACTGATCTTAACATCAAACTGGTGGACAAGGCCGCCATGGACCGTTCCGGTGCCGTGGCCATGGGCCTGTCTGCGATCAACACCTACATCGGCACCGAGCAGGACCCGGCTGATTACACCCGCATGGTCTCCAACGACCTGATGGGGATTACCCGTGATGACCTGGCCTATGACATCGGCCGTCACGTGGACGAATCCGTGCATCTGTTCGAGGAATGGGGTCTGCCAATCTGGAAGACCGATGAGAACGGTGAGCGTTTTGACGGTTCCAAGGGCATGACACCCCTGAAGGATGGCGGCAAGCCGGTCCGTTCAGGCAAGTGGCAGATCATGATCAACGGCGAATCCTACAAGTGGATTGTTGCCGAGGCTGCCAAGAAGGCGCTCGGTACCGATAACATCACGGAACGTGTTTTCATCGTCAAGCTGGTCAACGACAAGAATGATCCTAACCGCGTTGCCGGTGCAGTCGGTTTCTCGGTCCGTGAAGACAAGGTCTTCGTCTACAAGGCCAAGGCCATTCTGCTGGCTGCCGGCGGTTGTGTGAACATCTTCCGTCCGCGCTCCGTGGGTGAAGGCACGGGTCGTGCCTGGTACCCGGTCTGGAATGCCGGTTCCACCTACGCCATGGCGGCTGAAGCCGGTGCCGAGATGACCCTGATGGAAAACCGCTTCGTACCGACCCGCTTCAAGGACGGTTACGGCCCGGTAGGCGCCTGGTTCCTGCTGTTCAAGTCCAAGGCCACCAACGCCACGGGCGAGGTCTACATGGACCGCAACAAGGACATGCTGGACGACTACCCGCCCTATGGTGCGGCTGCCGTACCGGCGTCCTGTCTGCGTAACCACCTCATGCTGAAAGAAATGAGGGAAGGCCGTGGTCCGATCTGGATGGATACAGTGACCGCCCTGGCGAACCTGCGTGAAACCCTGACACCGCGCGAAGTGAAGCACCTCGAGGCAGAAGCCTGGGAAGACTTCCTAGATATGTGTGTTGGCCAGTGCGGTATCTGGGTGGGTGAGAACATCGAGCCGGAGAAGAAGAACTCCGAGCTGATGCCGACCGAACCCTACCTGCTGGGTTCACACTCCGGTTGCTGCGGCATCTGGGTGTCCGGTCCGACTGATGTTGGCGCACCGACAGACGAGGCCTACAGTGAAGGCATACCCGAGCACCTGCCGAAAGGCTGGAACTGGGGTTACCGTTCCATGACCACTGTGACAGGTTTGTGGACTGCCGGCGACGGCGTCGGCGCCTCTGGCCACAAGTTCTCTTCCGGTTCGCATGCCGAGGGCCGTCTCTGTGCCAAGGCCATGGTCAAGTATTGTCTGGACAACAAGGACCTGACGCCTGAGCTGGATACCTCTGTTGAGGACCTGGTGGCTGAAATTTATCAGCCGGTCAGGAACTACATGGAGCACAAGGACTACACGACGGCCATCGACATCAACCCGAACTACATCACACCCAAGATGCTGCAGTTCCGCCTGCAGAAGATCATGGACGAATATGTAGCCGGTGTTGCGACGTACTACACCACCAATTCTCACATGCTGGAAGTTGCCGGTGAGAAGATCGATATGCTGAAAGAAGATGCCGAGAAAATGCGTGCCAAGGACCTGCACGAACTGCTGCGTGCCTGGGAGAACTACCACCGCATCATCACGGCTGAAGCGCACATGAAGCACATCGAGTTCCGTCAGGAGTCCCGTTATCCGGGTTTCTACTACCGCATGGACATGAACTTTGTCGATGAGGAAAACTGGAAGTGTTTCGTGAACTCTGTGTACGACAAGGAGACCAAGAAGTGGACCTGCTTCAAGCGTGCCCATGTTGATCTGGTCGACAAGTCCAAGCTGTTCAAGTAACAGCCGGGCAGTTGTTTGACATTGAGTCCGGGTGCCTCACGGTGCCCGGACTTTTTTGTTTTAGTGTGGTCAGAGGTATGAATTGAGGTAAATATGATGTCTGACGAAGAAAAGCTCATCGACGAGTCCCCGGTTCCGGATAGTCCGGTCATTCCCAATCAGTTGGCAGGGGATGCCGTCATCCAGTTCCGTTGTCACAAGGACATCGACTGTTTCAATGCCTGCTGCAGGAACATCGATATCATGCTGACCCCGTATGACATCATTCGCCTGAAAAAACGTCTCGGCATCACTTCGACCGAGTTTCTCAGGCAGTACACCGAACCCTTCGATTTCGGCAAGAACAGTGTCGGTGGTGTCAAGTACAAGCCGAAAGAGGGCACCAACGAGTGCCGGTTTGTCACCGATGAAGGTTGCAGCGTCTACGAGGACAGGCCCACGGCGTGTCGATATTACCCGATTGGTTTGCTGTCAACGCGGCGTCAGGACGAGAACTTTGACCGTGCGTCCTATGCACTGGTAACAGAAGATCATTGCCACGGTCATTTTGAGGAGCGCAAGCTCACCATTGATGAATACCGTACGGAACAGGGGCTGGAGGAATACGATGAACATGGCCGCGCCTGGCGCCAGTTGATCCTCAAGGTGAAGTCTGCCGGCCCGGCGATTGGCAATATGTCAAGGACCAGCCTGAAGTTTTTCTTCATGGCCTGTTATGACATGGACCGCTTTCGCGAATTTGTCAAAAGTGAAGGCTTTAACACCACCTATGACGTTGATCAGCAGACCATGGACAAGATCCTGATCGACGACCTGGCGCTGCTGGAATTCGGTGATCGCATGATCCGTCAGATCATGTATGGCGAGGAAACCATCCCCCTGAAGAGTGACGCCCTGGAGCAGCACCTGAGCCGCCGCGGTGACCGCCAGTCAACGGTGCATGATGATATGAACCGCCCCAGCATGGCGGCCTATGACATGCCGCTGGACGGTGACGAGGAAACCAAAGAGTAAAAGGATGGGGTCAGGCTTTATCAAACCCTTCCATCGCTGCCATGCTGGCCACCTCCGGAATCGTTCAGGGTCTTGCGTTTCCGCCGTTGGCGATAAAAGAGTATGGCGGCTAACACCAGGGCCCAGGGCGCGATGAGGACCACGATGAAGAGGAATTCGCTGTGCATGGCAGAATTGTACCTCAAACAGCAACCATTGGCCGATCCCGAGTTTGTTTTTCCTTGCGGCTTTCCTGTGGCAGGATGACTGAATGATATGCCGCGTCGCTGGTGCGACTCGCCATGACGAACAGGTCAGACCTTTCCTGATCCTGTTACTTTTTGTGTATCCGGGGGCGTAGCAGGCGCCTGAGTGTAAGCTCTGTGCGCCGTGATGGCGGCAAGTATGCCATCGGCATCCAGTCCACATTCCGCCAGTTGCCGGGCATGCTCACCATGGTCGATGAAGCTGTCGGGGATACCAAGGTTTAGCACCGCGCAGTTGCAATTGTTGCTTACCAGTACCTCATTGACAGCCGAGCCGGCGCCGCCGGCGATGGCATGTTCCTCGACTGTGACAATCAGGTCGTGGCTGTTTGCCATGGCAATAATGATTTCCTGGTCCAGCGGTTTGATGAATCGCATGTTAACGACAGTGGCATCGATACTGTCGGCTGCCTCGATGGCGGCGCTGACGCGGCTACCAAAGGCCAGGATGGCGACACCCTGGCCTTTGCGGCGGATTTCTGCCTTGCCCATGGGTAACGGTTCCAGGCCATTGCCGGGCAGCTTGCCGGGGCCTGTCCCGCGCGGGTAGCGCACTGCGGCGGGGCCTTTATGCCGGTAGGCAGTAGTTAACATGCAACGGCATTCCGTTTCGTCGGCTGGCGCCATTATGACCATGTTGGGGATGCAGCGCAGGAAGCTCAGGTCGAAGACACCGGCATGGGTGGCGCCATCTGCACCGACCAGTCCGGCGCGATCGATTGCAAAGGTTACATCGAGGTCCTGCAGTGCAATGTCATGGACCAGTTGATCATAGCCGCGCTGCAGGAAGGTCGAGTAGATCGCAACCACCGGTTTCAGACCTTCGGTGGCGAGCCCCGCGGCAAAGGTCAGCGCGTGCTGCTCGGCGATACCGACATCATAAAAACGGTCAGCATGCTGTTTGGCAAACTGCACCATGCCTGAGCCTTCACACATTGCCGGCGTAATGCCGATCAGCTTGTCGTCACTGCCGGCCATGTTGCACAGCCAGTCGCCGAAAATTGCAGTATAGGTTTTTTTCGTTGCACTTAGCTGCTCGCCGGTTTCACGGTTGAAGGGTGTGACACCATGGTAGTTGCAGGGGTCCTGTTCCGCCGGATGGTAGCCCTTGCCCTTGCGGGTGACGATATGCAGGAACTGGCGGCCCTTCAGGTTGCGAAGATTGCGCAGGGTCGACATCAGGATCGGCAGGTCGTGACCATCAACGGGACCGATGTAGTTGAAACCGAGTTCCTCGAACAGCGTGCCCGGCAGGATCATGCCCTTGAGGTGTTCCTCCCAGCGACCGAAGAAACGCCGTGCGCCCGGCAGCTTGTTGAGGATTTGCTTGCTGCCTTCGCGCACCCCGGTATAGACGCGACCCGACAGCAGTCGTGACAGGTGATTGTGCAGGGCGCCACGATTCGGCGAGATCGACATCTCGTTGTCATTCAGAATAACCAGCAGATCGCAGTCGCTGTCGCCGGCATTGTTGAGTGCCTCGTAGGCCATGCCGGCGGTCATGGCGCCGTCACCGATGATGGCGACGGTTTTGCGGCTGTTACCGGCCTGCCTTGCTGCCATTGCCATGCCGAGGGCCGCACTGATCGAGGTGCTGGAATGGCCGGCGCCGAAGGCATCGTATTCGCTTTCGTCACGGCTGAGGAAGCCGCTCAGGCCATGCTGCTGGCGCAGGCTGTGCATGGCGTCACGACGGCCGGTGAGAATCTTGTGCGGATAGGCCTGGTGACCGATGTCCCAGACCAGCCGGTCATGCGGCGTGTTGAAGATATGATGCAGGGCGATGGTCAGTTCCACCGTGCCGAGACCGGCCGCGAGGTGGCCGCCG
The DNA here is from genome assembly GCA_039714155.1 of Pseudomonadota bacterium. GTDB lineage: Bacteria > Pseudomonadota > Gammaproteobacteria > UBA9214 > UBA9214 > SZUA-186. Next base: position 23,745 of record JBDLJX010000023.1, read on the forward strand.
GTAGTGGCGACCGATTCGATCAGGAATTCACGCAGCTCAACAGCCAGTTGCTGCAGTTTGCTGTCACCCAGGCCGCGCAGGTCGGTCGGGGAATCAATCGTGTCGAGAATCGGGTAGTGTGTTCGGGGCATAGGAATAACCAGATGCACTATTCTAGCAGAAGAGCAGCCATCCTTTCCCGTAATACCGGGATTACCTCGGCCTCGAACCAGGGATGGTTCCTGAACCAGCGGATATTGCGCGGTGACGGGTGCGGCAGCGGCAAATAGTCCGGCAGGTAATGTTCGAAATTCCGGACGGTATCGGCCAGTGACTGGCGTCTGGTGCCGAGATAGTAGTTCTGTGCGTATTTCCCGACCAGCAGGCGCAGCTTAAGTTCCGGCAATTCTGCCAGCAGCGGCCCATGCCATTGCGGGGCACATTCCGGCCGCGGCGGCAGGTCACCGGACTTGCCCTTGCCGGGATAGCAAAAGCCCATCGGGATGATGGCGATCCGGCTTTCGTTATAGAACAGATCACGGTCCACCTGCAGCCAGTCACGCAGCCGGTCGCCACTGGGGTCGTTCCAGGGTATGCCGGTGGCATGCACCCTGGTGCCCGGCGCCTGACCGACGATCAGCAGGCGTGCGCTGTGTGCTGCGCGCAGTACCGGCTTGGGTGGACAGGGCAGGTATTCGCTACAGGTCCTGCAGGCCCGGACTTGCTGCAGCAGGTGGTCGAGGCGTGACTTGCTCACCCGTTGTTCAGCATCTCCCCGAGCTCCAGCGGTGCGCGGCGCTCGTCCTGTTCATACCAGCGCCGGAACACGTCTACACCGGCCTCGAGATAGCGCTGTTCCTCTGCATTGTCGCGGAAACCCTGCAGGCGTTCACTGATACTGCCGGTCTCTGAAACCGGGAGATTGAAATACTTGTCGAGAAACGCCACGAACACCGCCAGTGTTTCGGTCTCGTCCAGGTCGTACTGCGTGGCAAGGTAGTTGATGGCGCCGAAATGAAAGGCCATGACCTTGCGCTGTTTCGGCGGGTAGCGGCCAATGTCCTCGGTATCGACGCCGACGATGGTGGCCCTGGTGAAATGCTCAACCAGTGTCCGTACCTCGTCGAATGGTGTCGGCCCGGTGTTGCGCTTGCCGAACAGCCTGGCGAAGAGTTTCATGACATTTGCACGTTATCCGTTACACCGCACTAGCTCTCGCGTGGCCCGGCAAAGTACCAGATGATGACGCCAATCAGCGGCAGTACCAGCACCAGCACAATCCACAGCGCCTTTTTGACGGTGTCCGCCGAGCTTTGGAAGATGTTCAGGATCGCCCAGACATCGGCGACCAGTACCAACAGTCCGAATATGCCACTGAATTCCATGGTTGTTCTCCTGTTCCTCGGGTTGGTGATATGTTCGTAGAACCGGTATTGGACAGGCTCCTGCTACCGGTGCGACCGGTCATGCAGCATGATATCCATACCAGTCTTGAGCGCAAGCAGTACCGCCAGCGTGATCGTGGAACGGTTTCGGGAAGTCAAGCTAGCCCGCACTTCTCACCGCGGGGCGAGATGATCGCGTAGAGATTTGGATTCACAGCAGATTTTCTGAAGGAGCGGAATACGAACTGTATTTCCGACTGAAGAAAATGTGCTGTGGATTCAAAGATCAAGCGAGGGCTCGTCATCGTGGTGAGAAATGCGGGCTAGGTTACTGTCGCGGCCGGTTCTTCAGCAAATGGCTAACAATCCCGGTAATGGCCGGCAGCATGATCAGCAGGCCCATGCCAGTCAGTATCCAGCCATAGCCGGGAAACGGCGGCGCGTCGCCGGGATTGAACAGTTCCAGCAGTCCGAGCACCAGCAACACGGTACCGATTGCGTCGAGGACCAGCAGCCGGACGGGGATGCCGGGCAGCTTTTGTGTACTCATTGATTATTCCTTGTTGATTGTATGGCTCAATAGCATGACTCCCTGCGTGGGGTGTCAATACCTGTGCGAATCCACAACCAGATAAACCAGACGGCCAGTGCTGCCGCGAGGTGCTTGAGTGCATGACCGCTGATGAAGCCGGTAGCCTCGTATATCGGTAGGTCAAACCATTCGGTCAGCCTGGATACAACGATGCACAGGAATGCCGCCAGCAGATAGCGGCCACGGTGATGCTTGTCCGGGTGCAGCCAGACGAGCAGCAGGATCAGCGGCAGCGGCAGGAACTGTACCAGGCCATACGGCCGCAGGTCACCGTGACCGGCGAGTTCCGTGATGTGCCAGTAGCCGACTGATGCCATACCAAGCAGCACCAGCGGCAGCCACAGCCAGCGCCCGTAGCGGACATCGATGTACTCGCCAATGACAATGGCAAACAATGCCATGAAGGCAATTGCCATCGGTAACCGGTCCCAGACCAGTGTGCTGTTGTCAGGATTGAGGTGGTACCAGCCGGAGCCGAACCCGACCAGGACGATGGCCGCGAAAAATACGGGGTACACGATGGGCAAGGAGGCATGGGCACGCATGCCGGCAAGACCGATTACACCGGCCAGGATAAAGGCAAGGTTGGTCAGGACGTTCCAGCCATTCGGGACTCCGAGCAGGGTGCGCTGGTCGGCGAAATCATGGTAGCTGAGGGGTTGTGCAATCGGCGGCAGCAACAGCACGCAAATGATACTTCCAAGTACGACCAGCGCAAGCAACGGCACGCGGATCCCGTCGAGACAGTTGCGGCAGAAGCCGGGCTTGCTGTTGTCAGGCATTGTCTATCAGAAGATATCGTACTCAGAGCCATGACCTGCCAGGGTGTTGCGGATAAATGTCTGCATGGTTCATGCTGAAAGTGTAGCGTAGAAAGGGCGCCATGCAATCCGGTCAGCGCCAGCGCCGCCAGACCCGTACATAGATCGCCGCATTGAGCAGCAGCACGATTGCTGCGAGCAGGTACTGGATGCCCGATGTCAGTCCGGCCGGGTAAATCAGTGGCCCCAGATAGTGCTCGATAAAGCCGCTGTCATAACCGGCATGGCCGGCTGCTGCACGCAGGGTGTTCTCCAGTGGCGTCAACGGGCAGATCCAGCCGCCCAGTTCAATCAGGATACCCCAGGCCACGCACGGCAGGTGCAGCCACACCAGCCGGCGCCAGCGCAGCACCAGCAGGCCACCAAGCAGTACGAACACGATAAACGCGGCATGCAGGAGGAGGGTAAGGTCAGCCAGCAGGCTCAAGTCTTGCGGCTTCGCAATGCCATGGAAAGCACCAGGTAACCCGTGACCGCCGAGAGCAGGGTGCCGCCAAGGATGCCGAGGCGATGTTGAGCTATCAGTGCCATGCCTGCTTCCTCGGCGGCGAGCGAACTGATAAACAGGCTCATGGTGAAGCCGATGCCACACAGCGCCGAGACACCATACAGCTGCAACCAGGTCACCCCTTCCGGCAGACGGCCAAGGCGCAGCATTGCGGCCAGCCATGCAAAACCGAATACACCGATCTGCTTGCCGATGAACAGACCGGTAATGATGCCGAGGGGTACCGGGTTAAGCAGTGAATCGGGCGACATTCCTTCCAGCGGGATGCCGGCATTGGCAAATGCAAACAGCGGCATGATCATGAAAGCCACGTACGGGTGCAGCACGTGTTCGAGGTGATGCAATGGCGAGTCATGTTCTTCACTGCCTTTTTTCAGCGGAATGAAAAATGCCAGTAATACACCAGCCAGTGTGGCATGCACCCCGGATTTCAGCACGGCAATCCACAGGATGGTGCCGACCAGGATATAGGGGGCGATACGTATAACACCGCCGCGGTTCATAAGGAGCAGCACCACCAGGGCAACGGCCGAGATAATCAACGAGGAAGTCGATATATCGCTTGAATAGAATATCGCGATGATGACGATGGCACCGAGATCGTCAATGATCGCGAGCGTCAGCAGAAAGACTTTCAGTGCCACTGGCACCCGGCTGCCCAGCAGTGACAGGATGCCAAGTGCAAAGGCGATATCGGTTGCCATCGGGATGGCCCAGCCGGTCATGGCAGCCGGATCAGCATAATTGAAATAGACATAGAAGCTTGCCGGCACGAGCATGCCGCCGACGGCGGCAATGGCCGGCAGTGCGACACGCGACGGGTCTGACAGCTCGCCGTCCAGGACTTCACGCTTGATCTCAAGGCCGACCAGGAAAAAGAACACCGCCATCAGGCCATCGTTAATCCACAGCAGCAGGGGTTTGTGGATTAGTAGTGCGCCGACCTGAATGGCGACCGGGGTCTCGAGCAGGTTATCGTATAACGACTCCAGCGGTGTATTGACCGCGATGATGGCCAGCAAGGCGGCGCTGATGATCAGCAGGCCACTGGCTGATTCCTTCTGCAAAAACTCACGTATGGCCTGGACCGGCATGCTGTTTCTCCTGTGTTGTGCTTTCTTCCAGCTCACTTGCCGGCACACTGTAATCCATGTCACCGGCAATTGTGCCTGATGGCAATATAACAATAAGGCATTGTGCAATGAAGTGTTACGGCGGAACCGGGTGTGTATTCTGCCCGCAGATGATCGCCGGACAGTGCACGCCATCGTGGCCCTGTGCCAGGGTATTGATCTCTTCTACGGTGGCCCGGTAGTTCGGATTGTCCGCTGCAATATGTGCGGCGCATGCGGCCGCCAGCCGGGCCTGTTCGGGACAGGCAGTTTGTAGCAATGCGTAGGCCAGGTTGTTCCAGCCCTGCGGATCGCCTGGTGCAAGTACGGTCGCCTGCCGGAATGCGTTTGCCGCCGGTGCATAATCGCTTGCGGCATACAGGTTGTTGCCGAGCGCCAGCCAGGTACGCGGTTCCTCCGGCCACTGCCGGGTTGCGGCCTGGTAGGCAGCGCGTGCCGGTAGTAACTGACCGGTACGCTCCAGGTCATGTGCCGCCTGCAGGTAGGGTGTTACCTGTGCACTGGCCGGAATCTCGCCGGCCGGCACGGCCACCAGCGCCCAGTGATCGCTGCGTGACCAGGTCCGCTCGAATGTGGCCAGCGTGGTCCGCCAGCGTCGGGTGGTGCCCGAACGCAGTATCACATCCCGGCTTGTGAGTTCATAGCCGATCACAACCGCAAAGTGCCATCGTGGCAGCAAGCCGGTGCCGAGGTTCTGGAAAACAAGCACCGGGTTGCCGTGGGCAAGTTCCATCAGCAGGTTTTCCAGTGATGGTTGCAGCCGGTAGGCCAGCATCCCGTAGCGGCGGGCCGTGGCCGTGATCTCCTCCGGCAGGCTGCCCTGCAATGCCGGTACATAAACGGCCGCTACAAGTTCCTCCAGTGTGACCGCAATGTCATTTGCAGCCAGCACCGTGGCCAGTGCCGCCGGCCCGCACTGGTAGCGTGCCTGCGGGTAGAAAGGCGTGTCGGTCAGTTCGATCGCGGCCGGCAGGCCGGCCGGCAGGTCAGCCAGTAGCGCGCGGGTCTGTGGCGGAGTAGCGCAGGCACACAGCAGCAGGGCACAGATGCAAACACCCGCCAGGTGGCGGGTGTTTGTCAGGCAGGACATTGCTTGGTTACTTGACCGGGTGAATAAACGGGAAGATATTCGTGGCGCCGATCACATCGGTGATAACGAAGATAATAAAGATAATCAGCAGGATACCGAGGATGCTGTTGCCACCGGCATGCAGCGAGTCAATCTCCTGGTTGATACGCGTCAGTTCGGCATCGGTCAGGCCGTTGATGCGCGCCTGCAGGGATTCCGGACTGACGCCCCAGGCCTGTAACTGCTGCCGGGTGTCTTCCCGGTCGAGAAACTGCTGCAATTCGCCGTCCGAAATAGCGGTTTGCGCCGGGTTGATAATTTCCCCGTTGCCTATCATCGCGGCCTGTGCCGGTAACATCGGCATGATCGCCAGCATTGCGGACAGCAACCAGGCCAGTGGACGTGTCATCAATCGCATTATCGATTCTCCTTCAATTACAGTATGTGGTGTTCACAGGGTATTAAGATTCATTGTGTGCGGGCAGGAGTATATCACCTGATGTACCTGGACTGTGCCGTGATTCACACCAGTGCGCATGTCGATAGCGAGGCCTGTGGCCCGCTGCAAGCAGCATCTCCTGAAAACCGGGATGCGGTCCCTGTGTGCGACTGCATCCTCCTTCGGGCAGGAGTTGTTTTCAGGCAATATGCGCTACAACCAAAGCAGCGGTAATTATTGCAGGCAAGCCCTGAATATAAAATATTGAGCGTTTTGCCGAGATGCCGCCAAATATTCCGCCTTGATCACAGGCAACGCCCACTCGATAGGGAGGTATCAGATTATGCGGGTGTGAGATTCTGGCGGATGGTCTCGGCAACATCAATGGCGCTGTCGACATCGTCGGCCAGGCAGTTGACGTGGCCCATCTTGCGGTCGCGCCGGGCCTCGTGTTTTCCATAGAGATGCAGGCGTGCCAGCGGTTCGCTGAAGACGGCTTCCCAGGCAGGTTCTCCCCGTTTCCAGATATCGCCCATCAGGTTGAGCATGACGACCGGTGACAGCAGCCCGGCATCACCTGGTGGCAGGCCGCACATCATGCGTACCTGCTGCTCGAATTGCGAGGTTGCACAGGCATCGACGGTAAAGTGGCCGCTGTTATGCGGGCGCGGGGTAATGGTGTTGAACAGCAATTCATTTTCCCGGGTCAGGAACAGTTCCAGTGATAATACGCCGCAATAATCAAGCTCATCGGCAAGCTCGCTGGCGAGTTCGGCCGCGTTTTCCTCGATTTCTGCCGGAATGTCGGCCGGTGTCATGGATAGATCCAGAAAGCCCCGTTGATAGCTGTTTTCAACCACGGGGTAGACCGCAACTTCACCTGCCATGCTGCGTGCCAGTATGACCGAGAGCCGCTTCTCGGCAAATATCCGCTCCTCGAGGATACAGGGCTGCTCATCCATGGCCTGGAAGGCATTGACCGCTTCATCGAGCGTGCTGACGGCATGCCGGCCGTGCCCCGGGTAGCGCGGCCGGGCAATTTTCAGGATGCCCTGTTCGTCGATGTCCTGCATGGCCTCTTCCAGGTCATCGTTTGACTGAATGGCGTAGAAGCCAACCGTGGGAAACTCGTGTTCATCCATGAAGGCCTTTTCATGCAGGCGGTCCTGTGCCATGGCAACAATGGCCGGTGCCGGGAGTACCGGGCAATGTTGTTGCAACCGGGTGAGGCTCTCGATCGGCAGGTTTTCGAATTCGGGGGTGACCACTGCGCAGTAATCACCCAGCATATCCAGGGCGGCATGGTCATGGTACTCGGACTGGATGTGCTGGTCGGCAATGGCGCCGGCCGGGCTGTTTGCATCCGGGTCGAGAATAATGACCCGGTAACCCATGCTGCGGGCCGCAATCGTGAACATGCGGCCCAGTTGGCCGCCGCCGATCATGCCCAGTGTTGCATCCGGGAGAACCATTTTACACCGGCAGTGTCATGTTGCGGACCATTTCTTCCTGCGCCTTGCGGAAGTCGGCAAGCTTGTCCGCCATGCCGGAATCCGTAACCGCCATAATGCTGACCGCGTACAGGGCTGCATTGGCGGCGCCGGGTTCACCAATGGCGAAGGTGGCAACCGGTATGCCCTTGGGCATTTGCACTGTGGAAAGCAGCGAATCCATGCCCTTGAGGTATTTCGAGGGGATCGGTACGCCGAGGACCGGCAAGGTGGTCTTGGCCGCGGTAACCCCCGCGAGATGGGCAGCGCCGCCGGCGCCGGCGATAACGGCGGCAAAGCCGCGTTCACGCAGTCCGGTCACATAGTCAATCAGCATGTCCGTGGCGCGATGGGCGGAGATAACCCTGGCTTCGTACGGTACGCCAAATTTCTCCAGCATATCAACGGCCGGTTTCATGACGTCCCAGTCGCTGTTGCTGCCCATGATGATAGCGATGTGTGGTGTGTTCATAGCTGGATTCCATGTTGTTGTTGAATTGGTGGAAAAGTGATTCTACCATTCCCCGTGCCCCGGCAGGGCTTCCAGTGTGGTTAGCCCGCATTTCTCACCACGATGACGAGCCCTCGCTTGATCTTTGAATCCACAGCGGATTTTCTTCAGTCGGAAATACAGTCCGTATTCCGCTCCTTCAGAAAATCCGCTGTGAATCCAAATCTCTGCGCGATCATCTCGCCCCGCGGTGAGAAGTGCGGGCTAAAAATAGCATGGTTTCCATTGTCATTGCCATTGCGCATCTCGTGCCATGCTTTTCTTGTCCCGGCAGCAGCAGGTACAATGCCTGCTTCTCCCTGGAGCAGCCGGAAGTGCTTTTACCATGAAAGATGTACTCTATGAAACCAGCCTGAACAGCCTGCCGTTACTGAACCGCGGCAAGGTGCGCGATATTTATGCCGTCGGAGATGATCATCTGTTGATCGTGACGACTGACCGCCTGTCAGCCTTTGATGTCATTCTGCCGGACCCCATCCCTGGCAAGGGTGCCGTACTGACCGCCGTGTCGAATTTCTGGTTTGAACGCACTGCCGGACTGGTGCCGAACCACCTTGCCGATATCAGTCTTGAAGCGGTGCTGCCGGATGCCGCCGAGCGGGCCGAGGTGGAGGGGCGGGCAATTGTCGTGCATAAGCTGAAGGCACTGCCGGTGGAGGCGATTGTGCGCGGTTACCTGATCGGTTCCGGCTGGAAGGACTACCAGCGGAGCGGTGCGGTCTGTGGTATCGGCTTACCCGACGGTCTGCAGCAGGCGGACAAGCTGCCGGAACCGATTTATACCCCATCGACCAAGGCCGATGTGGGCGAACACGACGAGAACATCGATTTTGACAAAACTGTCGAGTTGCTCGGTGCCGAACTGGCGGCGCAGGTCCGCGATGTCAGCCTGGAGATCTACACCACCTGTGCGACCTATGCACTGGAGCGCGGGATCATTATTGCCGATACCAAGTTCGAGTTTGGCCTGGATGATGCCGCTAGGCTGGTGCTGATCGATGAAGTACTGACACCGGATTCCTCGCGTTTCTGGCCGGCCGACAGTTACCGGCCCGGACACAGCCCGGCGAGCTTCGACAAGCAGTATGTGCGGGACTATCTCGAGACCCTCGACTGGGACAAGACCCCGCCGGGGCCGAAGTTACCGGACGATGTCATTGCCAATACAGCCGCGAAGTACCGCGAGGCGCAGACCCGCCTGATCGGCTAGGCAATCGGGAGACAACACCATGTCCAGTATTTTATTGCCACGGAAGAACACGGAATTACACGGAAGAAAGATAATATGGCTCTCCCCCTGATCGGGTGGTTCGACATGCGCAGGGGCCAGGGTAACTTCTCAAGACACGCTGCAAGTACGTCCCTGTAAGCTCGATGGCCGCATCCCTGCGGCCAACGGTCTTGAGAAGCCACCCTGGCCCCGGCATTCCAGTGTCCCGACGGTCCCCTTGTCAGGGACATCGGTTTCAGGGACGAAACCGTTGAGCGTACGACATACAGGGATGTATAAGTGTCGCGGGAGGCAGGACGATGTGCATGGATGCACAAGTGCCGCAACAGACAGGATGTCGAGAGCGGCCACCGGGAGCGACCAGGGACGTACTTGCAGCGTGCCCTGACAAGGGGGCTGTCGGGATACGGCGGATTCACCCTGAACCGGTGCAGCCCACCCGATCAGGGGGAGAGCCGTGATAAAACAATAAACTCAGCATTACATTAATATAAGTAACTGGATATATTAAAAATTTATCGTTTTTTATCACGCCTGCCGGAATTCAGCT